>NZ_BAAAUG010000044.1:0-40586 GCF_039533825.1 Streptomyces rectiviolaceus | reverse complement strand
CCGGCCTCTTCGCCGCCCGCACCGGCGCGGAGCCCGCGCCGCCGCCGGGCACCGAAAGACCTGCGGCTCGCGCACGCGACGTACGCAGCGCCTGGGAGGGCCTCCTGGAGATGCGCCGCATGACCAATCCGGACGGCGCGCGGGACCGCCCCTGCGCCTGGGAACGGACGCATCTGGTGCAGGCCGCCGCGCTGGCCCTGGAGGCGGCGGGCTGCCTGCCGGGGCCCGACGGCCATCGGGTGGGTGAGACCCCGCAGCCCGAGGCCGTCGCCGTGCGCGATGCGGCGCCGGACAGGCTGCGGGCGTGCGCGAAGGTGCTGGAGGCCGCGGGATGGCAGGTGAGCGAACACGCCGAGCGGCCCCACGGCGTGCGCTATCTCCTCGCCTCGCCCAGGAGGAGCTAGGGGCACGAAGTCTTGAAGAAGTGACCTTGTTGAACCGTTGTTGAACCGTTGAAGGGAATGCCGTGTCGGAGCAGTTTTACGTGAGCATCAGCGTTCGTGGGTACGAGACGGACTCGCAGGGCCACCTCAACCAGGCCGTCTATCTGCAGTACGCCGAGCACGCCCGCTGGTCGGTGCTGCGCGCGGCAGGCATCGAGCAGGCCGGTCTGCTCGCCAAGGGGGTGGGTCCTGTCGCCCTGGAGAACACCATCCGTTACTTCAGCGAGCTGCGTGCGGGCGACGAGGTGGAGGTGACCTGCGAGTTCCTGTGGGGCGAGCGCAAGACGTTCCGCATCGAGCAGCTGATCCGCAAGACGGACGGCACCAAGGCCGCCGAGGTGCACTCCATCGGTGGCCTCCTGGACCTGAACGAACGGCAGATGGTGGCCGATCCGCGCGAGTACTTCAGGGCGCTGGCGGACGATCCCACCGTGATCGGCCTCTGACCGGCCGCCGCGGGAACTAGTTTGGGGGGTGATCGTTCCTTCAAGTGACAAGCAGGCCCGTTCACCCCCAGGAGGCCCCGTGTCGGACCAAGACCCCCAAGCCGACGCCGCCGCGGTCATACGCGCGCGCATCGACACCAGCACGCCGCACTCCGCACGCTTCTGGAACTACTTCGTGGGCGGCAAGGACAACTACGAGAAGGACCGCGAACTCGGCGACCACATCAAGGAGATCCACCCCGGACTCGTCGACGTGGCACGCCTGAGCCGGAGCTTCCTGGGCCGCGCGGTCCGGCACCTGGCGACGGAGCAGGGCATCCGCCAGTTCCTGGACATCGGCACGGGCCTGCCGACCGCCGACAACACCCACGAGGTCGCCCAGCGCGCGGCCCCGGACTCCCGGATCGTGTACGTCGACAACGACCCGCTCGTCCTGGCCCACGCCCGCGCCCTGCTCACCAGCACGCCCGAGGGCGAGACCGCGTACATCGACGCCGATCTCTACGATCCCGAGGCGATCCTGGAGTCCGCGAGCGCGACCCTGGACCTCTCCAGGCCGGTCGCCCTGATGATCCTCAACACCCTTGGTCACGTGGCCGATTACGAGCAGGCGCGCGATCTCGTCTCCCGGCTCATGGCGGGTCTGCCGTCCGGCAGCTATCTGGTGATCAGCGACAGCACTGCCACCAGCGAGGGCATGATCGCGGCGTCGGACGCGTACAACAAGAGCGGCGCGATCCCCTACCACGTGCGCGGCGTCGAGGAGATCGGCGGCTTCTTCGACGGCCTGGACCTGGTGGATCCCGGCGTCTCCCAGGTCACCCGCTGGCGCCCCGAATCCGAGTCCGAGGACGCGACGCCGGTCGACGCTTACGGAGCGGTGGCCCGCAAGCCGTAGCTCAGCTCCCCGCACCCGCGGAGCGGCGGGGGCTACACGTCCACGAGCCCCCGTACGGCGAGTTGAAGACCGGCTTCGCGTTCCTGCCCGCGGGGCGCGCGAGGAGGACGCGGGCCTGGCCTCCGGGCTCTTCAACACCACGCAGGTGGTGGGCGGTTCACTGGGTCTCGCCGTCCTGACCACACTGGCGGCGACGCTGCTCCGGCCGGAGCAGGAGCAGGGGCAGGAGCCCAACCAGAAGCAGCCCGAGCACAAGCACCGCGTGCCCGCGACGGTGCGAACCACCCGTTAGACCAGTCCAGGTACCCCCACTTGCCACACGGCAGCCAGGCCACTACGGTCCGGCCAGCCGTGAATCTACGCGCGTCGCGCACCGAGCGAGAGGTCCCTGACCATGCGTAAGACCGTTCTGACCGCAATGACCGCTCTCGGCGCGGGAGTTGCCGTGGTGCTCACCACCGGCCTGTCCACGGCGCAGCCGCAGGCCGCCCCATGGCAACGGGTCGGGGACGACATGAAGTCCGGCATCAGCGGCCTCGCGGTCACGTCCCGTTCGGGTGACGATCTCCGCGCCCTCGTCGTGCGCGACAACAAGCGGCCCGGCGACAACCGCATCGCCGAAGTCACCCAGCACCCAGGCCGGCCGACCGAGGTCACGCCGATCACCTGGCTGAGCGGCGCCGAGCCCGTCGACCTCGAGGCGCTCGACGCGGTGCCGGGGACCTCCGACGAGTACGTGGCCGTGGCGAGCCGCGGGCTCGCCTACCACCTCAAGCTGGCCGACGCCGGGGAGGCCGTGCAGGTCCTGGACATCGCACCGCTGCCCGCGATCGGCGCGGGCGACGACTTCGAGAGCTTCACGCTGACCTCACGCAAGGGGAAGACGGCGGCGGTCTGGGCCGACCGGGGCGAGGGCTCGGGCCGTCCCGCGACGCTGTACGCGGCGCCGTTCTCGGTCAATTCCTACGGTGAGTCGAAGTTCGGCGCGGTGGACAAGGCGACGCTCCGGGCGCCGTACCCGAAGGCGGACGTCCGGCACGCCTCCGACATCGAGGTGACCAAGTCGGGCCGTCTCCTTGTCAGTTCGGCGTCCGACGCCGGCGACGACGGGCCGTTCGACTCCGCCGTGAGCGACGCGGGCAGGCTGTTCATCACCTCCTCGGGGAAGGTGCGGCTGTCCGTCGACAAGTCGCCCGAGGTCCTGGAGAAGTTCGACGGCTACAAGATCGAGGCGCTGAACTGCGTCCCCGGCTCCGCCATCGCGGCCCTCGGCACGGACGACGAGAACGCGGGCGGCTCCCTCACCACGCGCCGTCTCTGCGACTGACCCCGGCGCCGTCCGTCCGCCGTTTCCGGCGTGCGGATCCCGCCGGAGCCGCATGCCCCGCCCGCCGGTAGAGGCGGGCGACCGCCGCGCACTGCAGGGCCATGGACCCCGCCATGGCCAGGCAGACGCCCGGCAGCCCCAACCCCGACAAGGCGTGGGCGAGCACCAGTTGGACCAGCACCCCGCACGCCGTGATGCGGGCCAGGGCCGGGCTGCCACCGCTGCCCTCGAACACCCCGCCCAACGCGATGAAGCAGGCAAGCAGCACCAAGTACGGCCCCAGGCACCGCAGATAGAGCGCCCCCGCGTCGGCCACCTCTCCCCCGGCGCCGAAGCCCCGCATGATCCACGGCCCGGCGACGAGCAGCAGCAGCGCCGCCGCGAGCCCCAGCGCCCCGGCGACGAGCAGCGCCTGGCGTCCGACGGCCCGCCGTTCGTCGCGTCCCGCGCCCAGCAGGTGGGCGGTGTGGATGGCGGCGGCCTGGCGCACGGCGTAGAAAGCCATGGTCGCCAGATACATCGCCTTGGTCGCGATGCCGTACGCGGCGACCTCGCCGACGCCGATCCTGGCGACGACGGCGACCAGCGCGAGCGCGCCCGCCATCCGTACGACGAAGTCGGCCGACATCGGCAGACCCGTGGCCGCCGTCCTGCGCGCGTCGGCGCCTAGACGCGTCCCGCTCCCTTCGCGGGGCGCGGGCCGCAGCAGTTCGCGTCGGTGCAGCGCGAGGAGACCCCAGAGCAAGGCGACCGCCCGGCCGATGACCGTCGCCACGGCCGCCCCTCGCACGCCCATCCCGAGCCCGAGGATGAAGAGCGGGTCCAGGACCAGGATCAGGCCGTTGGCCAGCAGGGCGAGCCGCATCGGGGTGCGGGTGTCGCCCGCGCCCTTGAGGATCCCGTCGACGACGTTCGTGGCGAAGTACACCGCCGTCCCCGGCAGCGCGATCGCGAAGTAGCCGGTCGTCAGGGCGAGCGCGTCGCCCTCCCCTCCTCCGAGGACCAGCCGGGCCAGCGGCTCCCGGCACAGGTATCCGCCGACGGCCACGATCGGCGTGATCAGCGCCCACAGCGCCCAGCCGCCCCGCACCGCCGACCGCACCGCCGACCGGTCCCGCGCTCCCCCGGCCCGTGCGACCAGGACCGTCGTACCGGACCCGGCCATGAGGATGACGCCGAGCAGCAGGTTCTCGACGTTCGTGGCGACGGCCACCGCCGCGACAGCGTCCCCGCCGAGCCGGGCCACCCAGACCATGTTGATGATCCCGGCCGTGACTCCGGCGAGCAGCTCGAAGTAGACCGGGTACGCGAGCGACACCAGCCGCCGTCGATGTTCCTTCGGACCCACCATCCGCCCCCTCTTTCCGCTGTACCTCGTTTCGAGGTATAGCGGAAAGAGATAGCATCCCTCGCACGTACCGGACAAGGGCGCGCCGCCGACAAGGGCACGGAGAAGGGGCTCAACTCACATGCTGGAGCTGTCGATTCTGGGATTTCTCCGCGAGGAGCCGCTGCACGGCTACGAACTCAAGACCCGCATCCAGGGCCTCAGCGGCCACATTCGCCCGGTGAGCGACGGCGCGCTGTACCCGGCGATCACCCGCCTGGTGAAGGCGGGCCTCGTCGAGCAGCGCACGGAACCCGGCAAGAGCGCCGCGCCCCGCCGGATCCTTTCCCTCACAGAGGCGGGGCGCGGCCACCTGCTCAGCCGCCTGCGGGAGCCCAAGGAGGCCGAAATCACCGACGGGCAGCGCTTCTTCACCCTGCTCGCGTTCCTGCGCCACCTCCCCGGCCCGGCCGAGCAGGCCGCCGTACTCCGCCGCCGCCAGGCCTTCCTGGACACACCGGCGAGCTTCTTCTACCGCGACGGGAAGCCGGTGACGGCGGAGGAGGCGCCCGACCTCTTCCGGCAGGGCATGCTCCGGATCGCCCGCGCCACCGGCACGGAGGAGAAGAAGTGGCTGTCCGAGGCGATCAGCGCCCTGGAGGGCGAGCGGACCGGGAGGTAGGCCCACCGGCCCCTATGCGCGTCCGCGACCGTCAGAACTGTCACCACCGTCAGAACTGCCGCTGCGCCGCCACCAGCTCCCGCGCCTCCTCGTCCGTCGCGACCGACGGCGGGGAGCCCTCCAGCGGCTTGCGGGCCGTCTCCTTCATCGCGGCCACCGCGATGATGCCGACCAGGCCGGCGAGCATCGTGTAGAACGCGGGCATCAAGTCGTTGCCGGTGGCGCCGATCAGGGCCGCGACCACCAGCGGGGTCGTACCGCCGAAGAGCGAGACCGAGATGTTGAAGCCGATGGACAGGGAGCCGTAGCGGACGTCCGTGGGGAAGAGGGCCGGCAGCGACGAGGACATGACGCCCAGGTAGCAGACCAGGGCGAGGCCGAGGATGAGCAGGCCGGTGAAGACCGCCACCGTGCCGCCCTGCTTGATGAGGAGGAAGGCCGGCAGAGCCAGGACGAAGAAGCCCACGGAGCCCGCCATCAGGACCGGCTTGCGGCCGATGCGGTCGGAGATGCGGCCGACGGTGTTGATGAGCGCCATCAGGATCAGCATGACGAGCACGATGGACATCAGGCCGCCGGTCTCGCCGAAGCCGAGCTGCGTCAGATACGTCGGCATGTAGGACAGCAGCATGTAGTCGGTGATGTTGAACGCGGCGACCAGCGCGATGCAGAGCAGCATCGCGCGCCACTGGCCGAAGAAGGACTCCTTGAGGGACTTCTTCTGGCGTTCGGCGGCCGGTCCGCTCTCCGCCTCCGCCATCTTCTGGAAGGCGGGCGACTCGTCGAGCTTCAGCCGCAGATAGAGGCCGATGAGGCCGAGCGGTGCCGCGACCAGGAACGGGATGCGCCAGCCCCAGGACTGCATGGCGTCATCGCTGAGCCACAGGGTGAGGGAGGTGACGAGGACCGCCGCGACCGTGTAGCCGATCAGGGTGCCGAACTCCAGGAAGGAGCCCCAGAATCCGCGGCGCTTGTCGGGCGCGTACTCCGCGATGAAGGTCGCGGCGCCGCCGTACTCACCGCCCGTGGAGAAGCCCTGCACCATGCGGCAGAGGACGAGAAGCACCGGGGCCCAGACGCCGATGGAGGTGTAGCTGGGGATCAGGCCGATCGCCAGGGTCGCCGTCGACATCATGATCATGGTCAGCGCGAGGATCTTCTTGCGGCCGACCCGGTCGCCCAGGGGGCCGAAGAACATGCCTCCGATGGGGCGCACCAGGAAGGCCGCCGCGAAGGTGGCCAGAGAGGAGAGGGTCTGCGCGGTGTCGTTGCCGGAGGGGAAGAACTCCTTGCCGATGATCACCGCGAGGTAGGCGTAGACGCCGAAGTCGTACCACTCCATGGCGTTGCCCAGGGCGGTCGCCTTGACCGCCCGCTTGACCTGGGCCTCTTCGGTGACAGTGATGTCCGCCTTGCGCAGGCGCGGGTTCTTCCTGCGGTGGATCGCGCGGAAGAGCGTTCGATGCCGGGCCATGGCCTCCGGAGCGGGTGCTGGTGTTTCGGGGGCTTCGGGGGCGCTCACGGGGCAGTCACTCTCTCGGTCGGCGATGGGCGTGCGTCGATGCCCTGACCTGGGTGGCCGGAGATCAACAGTCGGTCGTCTGCCCTGCTGGGCACCGATCAACACTGCCCATTCCGCAGAACGGAAAGTGCCCGTCATTGGTCCTCACCGCGGGGGCCCCAAGTCCTGATTCCACAGGACTTGGGGCCCGATTCGCCCGGCGGGTGAACCCGGGTCCGCTCAGCGCGCGTACAGCTGCGTCGCCGGAACGACCTGCTGTTCCTGGCCGGGGCTCGACCAGAGCAGCTTCATGTGGGCCTCGCCCGTCTGTTCCGCGTACTCCACCTTGACGGAGTGCCGCTTGCCCGCGGTGAGCGCGACCTGGGCCTTGTCGATCTTCGGCTCGTGCGGTGTCCACGAGTCGATGACCAGCTTGCCGTCGATCCACACCCGCGCCATGTCGTCCGAGACGGTCGTCAGGGTGTACGTCTCCGAGCGGCGCGGCTCCAGCGTGCCGGTCCAGCGGATGCCGAACTGGTCTGAGGGGATGCTCGCTGCCGGTGAACCCTCGTACTTCCAGGCGTGGTTGAGGGTGGCGTCGGTGCGGGTGATCTTCGGTGTTCCGCTCAGGTCGGCGTTGTCGAAGATCTCCTGCTTCAAACCCTTGCCCTTGCCGGGGCGGGCCGTCGGTCCTGGGTCGACCTTCAGCTCGATGACCGTGGCGGTGTCGTTGGTCGCGGCGCCGGACGGCTTCACGTCGATGCCGTCACCGGACTTGGTGACGGTCACCTTCTGGTCGCTGCCGAGCACACGCGCCGACGTGACCCGGAAGTCCGTACGCGCCTTCAGGTGCAGGGCGGCGCCGGAAGCCGGCCACTGGGTGACCGCCGCGTACAGCTTGTCGCCCTTGCGGCTGACCGAGCCCCAGGACGGCTCCTCGACGAGTCCGCCGTAACGGGCGCCGAACACGGCTTCGCCCTGGCCCGACGTACGCAGCCAGTCGCCCATCTGCTTGAGACGGTCCACGGACGGCTGCGGGACGCGGCCGCGGGCGTCGGGGCCGACGTTCAGGAGGTAGTTGCCGCTGCGGGACGTCGTGGAGAGGAGGTTGCGGACCAGGGTGGACGACGACTTCCAGTTGGTGTCGTAACGCGCGAAGCCCCAGTGGCCGTTGAGGGTCATGCAGGATTCCCAGAGCTGGCCGTCGACCGGGGCGCCGGGGATCTCCTGCTCGGGGGTGCCGTAGTCGCCGTCGACCACGCGGCGCTTGCCGACGCGGTTGTTGATGACCAGGTCAGGGTCGAGGTCGCGGAGGTAGGCCTCCAGCTTCTCGCCGTCCTTCGCCGTCCAGGGGTTGTTGGGCTTGTCCGTGTCCCACTCGCCGTCGAACCAGAGCAGCGCAGGGTCGTAGTTGTCGACCAGTTCCTTGAGCTGGGCGCGCATCCGCTTCTCGTACTTGGGGAAGGTGGCCGGGTCCGGGAAGTCCGGGTCGTGCCAGTCCCAGATCGAGTAGTAGAAGCCGAGCTTGATGCCCGCGTCGTCGGAGGCCTTCTTCAGCTCGGCGAGGATGTCGCGCTTCTTGTCGAAGGAGGAGTGGTCGCGCAGGTTCCAGTCGTTGACCTTCGTGGGCCACATCGCGTATCCCTCGTGGTGCTTCGAGGTGATGACGATGTAGCGCATTCCGGCGTCCTTGGCCGCCTTGACCACGGCCTTGGCGTCGAAGTCGGCCGGGTTGAACGTCGCGGCCTGCTTCTCGTACTCGGCCTTCGGGATGTCGCACTGGCGCTGGATCCACTCGGCGTCACGGCAGACGGATCCGTCGGCCTTCTTGTACTCGCCCTCCAGGTTGGAGTACGCGCCGAAGTGGATGAACATGCCGAAGCGGTCCTGCCGGAACCAGTTGGTGCGGTCGGCGGTGAAGGGGTCGTCGGTGGCGTGGTCGGTTCCCGGGCCGGTGGGCGCGGGGCGTTCGGCCGTGGTGGCCGTGGTAGCCGTGGTGGCCGCCGCGGCCGGGGGTTCCGTCGGCGCCGCGACCGCGGCGGGGACGGCGGTCGCGGCCAGGGCCGAGGCGAGGAGCAGGGCGATCCCGGCGACTCTTCGCCGGGTGCGGCTGAACTGTGTGCGCATGGGGCGGCTCCCTGAGGTTGACGGGTCGCTCGGGAACGTAGGGTTGAATACATCGGATGTCAATGCGCCCAACTGACCCCGATCAGGCCGATGTTGGCATGATCGCGCGCCATCGCTCCGATGACTGGCGGCCGAGCCCCCTCGGTGCGCTCCATGAAGGTTTCAAGCGAATTCCGATCAATGCGTGAAAGGAATCCGCGACTCCGATAAACCGCCGCGCGACATCGCTACACCATTGAATATTCACCCGAATAGCCTTTGTGGAGTGGTGTAGCATCGAATCAGGCAGATAATTCGTCGACGATGAAAATCAGCCAACGGGGGCAAGGAGCACGGCACTTGATGTCCCCATGTTCTGATCTTTCACAGTCGTGATTTCGGAACCCAGGGGGACATCAATGTCATCGATAAAGGTCCTGCTCGTCGACAGCGAACAACTCGTGCTTGAAGGCTTCCGAAAGCTTCTCGACGGGTTTACGGAATTCTCCGTGGTGTCCATCGCCCATGACGCCGCCGCCGCGATCGAGCACTTACGCGGGCGCCGCCCGCAGATCGTCGTGATGGGACTCGGCGTTCCCGGAACGGGCGGCGTGGACGCTGTCCGGGCCATTCGCCGCGAGTCCGGCCACGTACGCATCGTCATCCTCTCCTCCAACCAGCAGCCGGTGTATATGCGAGAGGCCTTCGTGGCCGGCGCCAACGCCTATCTCTTCCGCAGCATCGACGCGGACGAACTGCGCGAGACCCTCCTCGCCGTGCACCGCGACGGCGCCGCGTTCACCGCGGCCACCGCCGGGCCGATCCTGCAGCTCATGTCGGGCCGCCACGTCGGTGACGACGCGGCCCTTTCGACCCTGACCGAGCGCGAGCGGCAGATCCTCTCCCTGGTCGCCGACGACCACGAGACCGACTGCATCGCCACCGCCCTTGGCATTCGCCCTAAGACCGTGCGCAACTATCTGAGCCGTATCTACGCCAAATTGGGCACCCCCAACCGTGTACAGACCGTCCTGTACGCGAAACGCTCCTTGGGCCGTCACGGAGGACTCGTGACGGACCCGTGACGCGCAGAGCGGTCATCTCCCTGACCGCACACCTGCACAGGTCTCAATTGCCGGAGCAATTGGCCCATTCATTGCGGCTCCCGCACTCATTCCCGCGCCGGCTCCTTTACATCGGCCACCGCCCTGCACCATGCCGCACCCGCATCGGCCAGGGCGACCGGGAAGGCCATGAAGGTGAACGCACCGCCCTGCGGAAGGTCGCGCAAGCGGGCCAGTCCCTCAATCTGGATGAACTCCCTTTTCCTGCCGTGCAGATGCGTGGGCCAGAGAGCCGCGGGATCGCCGGTTCCATAGAAGGACTCCACCATCGCGCGGGCGGGGCCGTCGAAACTCCAGCAGTCCGTGCCGAGAACCTTCACGCCGAGATCCAGCAGATGGTCGACGGCCCCGGGGGTGATGGCGGTGGACTCCGTGTAGTACGCCGGGGTCCCCAGGCGCAGATCCGAGTCGGTGCGGAAGAGCACCACCGTCCCCGGCCCCGCCTCCGAACCGGCCGCGTGCAGCGCCTCCTTGACGTCACAGGCCGTGACACGCCCCCCGCACTCCCGTACGTCCAGGACGACGCCGGGCCCGTGGAACCACTCCAGCGGCAGGTCGAGGACCTTCTTCGCGGGCTCGCCCGCGCACTCGGGGCCGTAGTGGAAGGGCGCGTCCACGTGCGTGCCCTGGTGCACGGACATCCGGTAGAACTCGTTGGAGAGGAAGCAGCCGTCGGGCAGATCGCGGGCGCGCAGCCGACGGGCCCCGGTCAGCCAGCGCCAGTAGTTGCGCCGCCTGTCCTTGCGGCTGTCCCCCGGTAACGCCCTGATCCTGCGCGACAGGTGGCGGATGCCGTCCCTGTGGAGCCACTGCTCGAACTCCACGCCGGGTGCCCGGCGGCTGATGGGGATGCTCAGGTCTATGTACATGGATCGAGTGCTCCTCACTCTCTATGCGGCGTAGGTGAGCAGGCGGCGGATCGCGGCCGCCGCCGTATGGCCGTAGGTCTCCCTGACCCGGTTGAGCAGGCGGCGTACGTCCATCGCGTACCCCTGTGTGCCGGGCGTCTCCAGCGCGAACGAGGCCAGTGCGCAGCCCAGTTGGGCGGCCCGCTCGAGCGGTGCGCCCTGCGCGGCCCCGGCGAGGAAGCCCGCCCGGAACGCGTCCCCCGCCCCGCTCGGCTCGGCCACGGTGACCGAGCCTGGGGCGGGGACGCGAGACGGCTCCTGGCCGGCGCGCTCGATCCGCGCCCCGGCGGCGCCGAGGGTGGTCACCCACACCCCGACCCGGTCGAGGACCCGCGGACCGCTCCAGCCGGTGGACTCCCTCAGCCGCTCCGACTCGCCCTCGTCGGTGATGAGACAACTCGCCCCGTGTACAAGGGACTTGAGATCCGCGCGGCCCGCCCTCCCTCCGATCCGCCACGAAGGGTGGGCCACGAACGGCAGCCCCATCGCACGGCACTCCTCGGTGTGCCGGAGCATCGCGGCCGGATCGCCCGGCTCGACCACCACGAGACCGAGGCCGCCCGTGCGCCGCGCGACGGAACGCAGCGAGAGGGTGGCCGAGGCCCCCATGGCGCCCGGCAGGAAGGTGCTGACCCGCTGCCCCTCCAGGTCGGTCGTGCACACGTGCCGCGCCGTGTGCTCGCCCGGCACGACGAGTACGGACTCGGTGTCGACCCCGTGCTGCTTGAGCCACACCTGGTAGTCGGCGAAGTCGGAGCCGACCGCGCCGACCAGGACCGGGTCGAGGCCGAGGCGGCCGAGGCCGAAGGCGACGTTGGCTGCGGCGCCGCCCCGGCGTATCGCGAGCCGCTCCGCGAGGAAGGCCAGGGACGCGACGTGCGGCCGGTCCGCCGCCGACCGCTCAGGGAACCGGCCGGGGAAGGTCATGAGGTGGTCCATCGCGATGACCCCCGTGACTGCGATGGGCACGGAGAACTCAGACCCCGGACTCGATCTTCCGCTTGATGCCCGCCTGGTTCTGCCGGGTGTGCAGCTGCATGCGCTCCACGACGGTCGGCAGCGGGACATCGAAGGCGTCGTCGACCTCGAAGTCCTGGACCCAGGTCATCAAGGTCCCCTCGGGCACCTGCTGATAGCTCCACTTGAGGTGCATGTAGCGGAACGGGAAGAGCGGGTCGCGCCGCTCGGCGACCGCCGTGAGCTCGCGGTGGTCCAGGAGCCGCCAGGAACTCCAGGTCGAGCCCTCGGGGTTGGTCAGCTCGAAGAGGATCTCGGTCCAGCGGCCGTCCCGCTCCTGCGACACCACCTTGGCGTGGTGGTACTCGTCGAAGAGGTCGGGCCAGCGGCCGATGTCGTTGGTGATCTCGAAGACGCGCTCGGCGGCCGCCTCGATGACGACGCTGTTCTCGATCCTGGGCATCGTCTCAGCTCCCCACCGCGGGGGCGCCTGCGAGAAGCAGGCGCCCCACACAGTCGACGAGGTCGCCGAAGGTGCGGAAGCCGCCCTCGGCGTCGGCGTCGATGCTGACGCCGAAGTGCTGTTCGAGGGCGACGACGACCTCGACGAGCTCGGTCGAGTCGATGTCGAGGTCCTCGGCCAGGCGCCGGCCGTCGGTCAGCTCCTCGCTCTCGAATCCGGCACCGCGCATGACGGTGACCACGTTCTCGCGGATGTCCATGGAACTCACGTACTCCTTCTGGGAATTGGTCTTCTCGAGTTGCGCTGCGAGGGTCAGTCGGCGACCGCGATCGCCACGGCCACGCC
This sequence comes from Streptomyces rectiviolaceus, assembly GCF_039533825.1. Classification (NCBI taxonomy): domain Bacteria; kingdom Bacillati; phylum Actinomycetota; class Actinomycetes; order Kitasatosporales; family Streptomycetaceae; genus Streptomyces; species Streptomyces rectiviolaceus. Next base: position 28,059 of record NZ_BAAAUG010000044.1, on the reverse strand, counting down.
CGCCTCGTGCGAGATGCTCACGTGCAGCCCGCTGTAGCCCGCGCGTCGGAACGCCTCGCCGGCCCGGCCGGTCAGCCGGGGCACCGGCGCGCCCGACGCATCGCGGCCGATCTCGACGTCCCGCCAGCCAAGGCCTTCGCCGTAGCCGCCGAGCGCCTTGCGCACGGCCTCCTTGGCGGCGATGCGGCCCGCCATGCAGGAGGCCCGGTGGCGGGGCGAGGTGCCCTCGCACAGGGCCAGTTCATTGACCGTGAAGAACCGCTCCACGAGCCGCTGCCCACGCCGCTCGGCCATGGCGCGCAGCCGCTCGACGTCGACGATGTCGATACCCACCGCGCGGATGCCGGCCGACCGCGGCAGGGCGTCCGGTGCGGTCAACGCCTCAGCAACAGACATGCGTTGACACCTCCCAGGCCGCGCGAGACCACCAGCGTGTGCTCGCAGGCGGCCACCGGACGGGCCTGCCCCGCGACCAGGTCGAGATCGACCCCGGGAGCCCGGCGGTCCAGGTTCACGGTCGGCGGCACCACCCCGTCGCGCATCGCCCGCAGGGCGAGGGCCACGTCGGCCGGTGCCGCCGCCCCCAGCAGGTGACCGAAGCCCGACTTGGGTGCGGTGACGGGGAGTTGACGCGCGACGGAGGAGCCGAACGCCTCGTGCAGCGCGTACCCCTCCGTCACGTCCTCGAACGGAACACCCGAGCCGTGCGCGAAGACCGCCCCGATGTCGCCGCCGGAGATCCCGGCGCGCTCCGTCGCGGTCCGCATGGCGCGGCCGAGGACCTGCCCGGTCGGCTCGACCGTGTAGTACGGCATGTAGCCGTCGGTGCTCACGCCCCAGCCCGCCAGTTCGCCCAGGATCCGCGCCCCGCGCCGCTCGGCGTGCTCGCGCCGCTCCATGACCAGGAACACGGCCCCCTCGCCGAAGACGCTGCCGCCGTGGCCCGCGTCGAACGGCCGGTACAGCTCGTGCGGGGCCAGCGAGCCGCGGGACTTGGCGCCGAGGCCGCTGGTCTCCATGCAGAGCCAGCCGTAGGGCGAGAGGGGCGCCTCCACGCCGCCCGCGATCACGACGTCCGCGCGGTCGCGCAGGAGCGCCTCTGCCCCGCCGATCAGCGCGTACGCACCGCTGGCCCGGTCGGCGACGAACGTACGCGCCGGGCCCTTGATCCCCTGGTCGATGCAGATGTTGCCCTGCGGCGCCGCGGGGAACCAGGCGGTCGCCTGGTAGGGGCTGACCGCGCGCGGCCCGTCGGTCCACAGGTGGCGCAGCTCGCGCTCGGCGAACTCCCAGCCGCCCAGGATGTTGCCGACCATCACGCCGGTCCGCTCGGCGGAGGCCTCTTCGCCCACGGTGACGTGGGCGTCCGCGAGGGCCTGCCGCACGGCGTGCACCGACAGGTGCGTGAAGCGGTCGGTGCGCTTGACGAAGCGGGACGGCAGTTCGGCGCCCGCGTCGAAGTCCGCCTGGCCCGCCGCCGACGTGGCGTACCCGGAGGCGTCGAAGCGGTCGATGGCCCCGACCCTCGGGACGCCGTCGCGTGCGCTCTCCCAGAGGGGGTCGATGCCGATGCCCGCGGGCGTGACCGCGCCGATTCCGGTGATGACGACGCTCATCGGTGCGCTCCTTCCCGTACGGCCCGTGTGACGAGCGCGGCGTGCAGCCCCGCGAATCCGCTTGCGCCCTTGAGGATCGCCTCGCCGTGCCACGGGCGGCCCTCGCCCGGTACGTAGTCGAGGTCACAAGTGGGGTCGGGGTTCTCGTAGTTGGCGGTCGGGTGGACGAAGGAGTGCTTGCCCGCGAGGGCGCAGAGCACGATCTCCATGGCGCTCGCGGCGGCAAGCGCGTGGCCGACCATCGACTTCGCCGAGTTCACCGGGATCTCGCGGGCCCGCTCGCCGAGGGCGAGCTTGAGGGCGCTGGTCTCGCAGGTGTCGTTCTGCGGCGTCGAGCTGCCGTGCGAGCTGACGTGGTCGATGTCCTCCGGACGCAGGCCGGCCTCCGCTACGGCCTGGGTCATGGCGCGGGTCAGGTCCGCGCCGTCGGAGAGCAGGTCGGTCATGTGCGCGGCGTTGGAGGTGTGCGAGAAGCCATCGACCGTCAGGTAGGGCGCGGCCCCCCGGCGCTCCGCGTGCTCGCGCGACTCCATGACGACGATGCCGCAGCCCTCGCCGAGCACGAAGCCGTCGCGGCCCGCGTCGTACGGCCGGGACGCGGCGTCGGGCCGGTCGGCGTGGGCACGCGAGAGGCAGTTGATGATCTCGAAGGACGCCACCGTCACCGGGGTGATGGGCGCCTCCGTCGCCCCCGCGATCATCACGTCCGCTTCCCCGTGGCGGATCGCCTCGTAGGCGTGGCCGACCGCGTCGACACCGCCGATGCAGCCCGTCGACAAGGTCACGCAGGGGCCCCGCATGCCGAGCAGCGCGGACAGGATCGTCCCCGGGGTGTTCGACATCGAGGCGAGGTAGAGGTCGCGGCCCGCCTTGGCCGGATCGATGGGCCCCCGGCCCCCGTCGGTGACCCGCAGGAACTCCTCCTCCATCTTCGGGGTGCCGCAGACCGCCGTGGACAGCGAGAGTCCGGCGCGCTCCGGGTCGTACGTCCCTTGCGCGAGCCCCGCGTCGCGTACGGCCTGGTACGCCGCCGCGACGGCGAACTGCGTGTACCGGTCGAGCCGTTGCACCTCGGGCGGAAGACCCGGTATCTGCTCCTCGAATCCGGAGACCTCAGCTATCGAGTCCGACACGAAGTCGAAGTCTCCGAAGAGCGCCGAACTCGTGATGTCGGAAAGGGGCTTCGTCACGCTCTTTCCCGCGGAGATCGTCTCCCATAATGCTTCTGTTCCTATTCCGGCCGGGCTGACCACGCCCAACCCGGTGACCACCACTTCTTGCACGTGAACCACGTGAACCACTAACGCCTTTCTCCTGTCAGGACGGTGATGAGGCCGGGTGTGACGGACTCCTTTGCCGTCACCCCGTATTTCTCCATGACCGCGCGGTACGCGGATTCCTCCTGGACCCCGCCCGCCTCGGTGTTCACCAGGAGGCTGAGCGCGATCATCGGGCGGTGCAGGGCGGGCCGCCCCGGCTCCTGGCGCATGACGTCGACGATCAGCAGGGTGCCGCCGGGACGCAGCAGCCGCGCGCACTCCTGGACGAGGCGCTCCGTGGCGTCCGGGCCCGCGAACCGGCTCAGGTGCGCAAGGACGACGGTGTCGAAACAGCCGCCGGGGAAGGGCGCCTTGGGGAAGTCGCCGGCGTAGTCCCTGGTGAAGTCGGCGGGGACGAAGCGGAACCGCTCCGCGACGCCGAACTCCGCCGCCCGCTCACGCGCGGCGGTGAGCAGCTCCGGGAAGTCGTGTGCCACCACCCGTGCCCGCGGGTCGGCGGCGGCCAGGGCGATGCCCCACTCGCCGGCCCCCGACGCGAGGTCCAGGACGCGGCCCGCCTCCGGCAGGGAGAGCTCCCGCACCACGCGGAAGGCGGTGCGCACCCCCACCGGGAAGATCCCGGCGAACATCCCCGGGTACAGGCCCCGGTTCTCGGGTGCGCCCAGCTCACCGCCACCGTGCCCACCGCCTCGCACCAGTTCGGTGAGGCCGCTCCACTGGTCCCATTCCGCGAGTACGTCGGCGAAGTGGTCGCCGAGGTAGCCGCGGCCGCCCTCGACCAGATGGGCGCGGGACGCGTCGGTGAGCGTCCAGCTCTCCTCGGCGCCGCCCGCGACCAGGCCAAGCTCCTCCAGGGCCGCGAGCAGTGCGCGCAGTGATGCGGTGTCGCAGCCAAGCTCGGCGGCGAGGCCCCGCGTGCCGCGCGGACCCCGGGCGAGGCCGGTGAACACGCCCAGTTCCAGGGCCGTGCCGAGCACCCTGGCGCGGGCGAAGCCGAAGTTCAGGGCGAGGAGCGGACCGGGGTCCGGCGCGTCCTCGTACGGGGCGAGTGCACGGCTGTGGGCCGCTGCCGTCGGCGCACTCACTTGCCGCCCTCCAGAAGGCTCACGTACTCGGGGTTCTGCGTGTACTCGTACGGATCGTCGGAGAGGAACACGTTCCGTACCGGGGGCCGCTCGCAGGGCGCGACGACCAGGAACCGGCAGGTCTGGTCCGGTCCTGTGACGAAGCCGTGGGGCTCGCCCCGGGGGATGAAGATGGCGTCGCCGGGGCCGACTTCCTCGGTCTTGCCGAGCTCGGGCATGACCAGGCCCATCGAGCCTTCGAGCACATAGATCTCGTGCTCCCATTCATGGAAGTGGGGCGGCGTGGAGCCGTTCGGCGACACCTCGAATTCGGTGAGGACGAAGCGGTCGGCGCCGTCCGGTGTGTCGATGAGTTTCCGGTGGGTGGTTTCCTTCGCCCCCGGTTCGCGGACTATTTCGGCCTTGACCGTGGTCCTGTGCACGCGCTTCATGTGTTGCCTTTCTCCGAATGGGGTGGGTGCTCCCGCCGCGCTCGTCAGCGGCTGCGCAATCGAACGTAAGTCAGCGGGGCCGAGCGCATCTATGGGCATAGACCGCCGCTGACCTCGGGACATGGAGCCGGACTTGGCGGGGACGCCGGCCCATGGGGTGGGACAAAGTCCCGGGTCTCGGCTACGCTCCAAGGAGCGCTTCGGAAACCGAAGCGCATCAGCAGCATCAGTCAGGAGGAGCGATACCGATGAGTCTCGACGTACGTGACGTACTGGCACCCGGCGCATCTGGCGCACCTGGCGCACCGGACACACCCGGCGCGCGTGACGCCTCCGGCCGGACCCGGCTCCTGCTCGCGCGGGACGTCGTCTTCCACAGCCCTGTCGCCGACTACAGGGGGCGGGACGACGTGGCGCACCTGTTCCCCAAGATCGGGCAGTGCCTGACCGGGATCGAACCGCTGCAGGAGTTCACCGAACCTGGGAAGGCCGGGAAGGACGCGGGGGACGGGCAGGACGCGGGGGTCGGGCAGGAGCAACGCAGCGTGACGACCTTCACCGGCCGCGTCGGCGAGGAGTCCGTGTACGGCGCGTTCGTGCAACAGGTGGACGCCGAGGGTCAGTTGACGGAGGCGACCCTGCTGCTGCGGCCGCTCAGTGCGCTGACGACCGCAGTCTCCTTGATGCGCGACGCCCTCATCGCCGACCCTCTGCCGAGTCGGCGGTGACCTCCGTCGCCCAGCGCTCTGCCCACGCGTCCAGAGGGCGCAGGGCCTGGTGCGCCTCGCGGCCGAGGGCGGTCAGGGCGTAGGAGCTGTCGGGCAGTTGCCGCACCAGACGGGCTTCGAGCAGTTCGGTCAGGCGCTGGCGCAGCACACTGGAGGACATCGCGTCGCACCGCTCCTGCAGGGCGCGGAACCCCAGCGGCTCGGCCCGCAGCTCCCACACGATCCGCAGGCTCCAGCGCCGCCCGAACAGGTCGAGGGCGGCCATCAGGGGTCGCCCTGTGGTGGAGGCGCGGGTCGGCTTGCCGGGCAGCGGTGCGGTCATCCGCCGACGCTAACACCGAAGCCGGTACCGGGCCCCGGGCCGTCGAAGCAGGGCCCGACGGGCGGCGTCCGCCTCGCGAGGCCTTCTTGACCATGGTCCGCGGGCGGTTCATCGTGGTGCGCCGTCCAGCACTGCCCGGGCGCCCGCCCGAGCATCGCCGACCCGGGAGGGTATCCCTACGTCATGCCCCTGGCTCGCCGCACCTTCCTCACCGCACTCGCCGGAACTACCGGCGCCGCCGTCGCCTGCTCCGGCTCCACCGCCGACGGCGCCCCCACCTCCCAGTCGCCCGCGGTCAAAGCGGCCCGGCGGCTGCTGCCCGGACACTGGAAGCAGCTCACGTTCAGAACCGCGGGCCCCGCCGACGCCTTCCGGATATCCGGGCGGCGCGGGAACATCACCGTCGACGGACCGACCCCTGCCGTCCAACTCACGGGCCTGCGCCACTACTTGAAGCACTCCGCGCACGCGAACATCACGTGGGCGGGCGACCAGCTTGACCTTCCCGACCGACTCCCCGGCCTCGACAAGCCAATGACCGGGCGCGCCAACGCCCCGCACCGCTTCGTCCTCAACGACACGAACGACGGCTACACGGGGGCGTACCACGACTGGGCGTACTGGGAGCGCGAGCTCGACGTGCTCGCCCTGCACGGGTACAACGAAGTGCTCGTGTACGTCGGCGCCGACGCGCTCTATCACCGCGTGTTCCAGGAGTTCGGCTACTCCGACAAGGAGTTGCGCGAGTGGATCCCGGCCCCCGCGCACCAGCCGTGGTGGCTGCTCCAGAACATGTCCGCTTTCCCGTACCCGGTATCACGCCAACTCCTGGACAGGCGTGCCGCGTTGGGCCGCCGCATCGCGGACCGGCTGCGCGAGCTGGGCATGACGCCGGTCTTCCCCGGCTACTTCGGGACGGTGCCGCCGGGCTTCACCGCGAAGAACCCGGGGGCGAAGACCGTGCCGCAGGGCGACTGGGTCGGCTTCACGCGCCCCGACTGGCTGGACCCGCGCACGGACCACTTCACTCAGGTGGCCGCCGCCTTCTACCGCACCCAGGACGAGCTGTTCGGCGCGTCGACGATGTACAAGATGGACCTCCTCCACGAGGGCGGGAAACCGGGCGACGTACCGGTCCCGGACGCGGCGAAGGCCGTCGAGAAGGCCCTACAGGCCGCGCACCCCGGCGCCACGTGGGTGATCCTCGGCTGGCAGAGCAACCCGCCCAAGGCGATCGTCGACGCCGTCGACAAGTCGCGGATGCTGGTGGTCGACGGCCTCTCCGACCGCTTCCCCAAGGTCACCGACCGCGAGTCCGACTGGAACGCGACCCCGTACACCTTCGGCTCGATCTGGAACTTCGGCGGCCACACGACCCTCGGCGCCAACACCCCGGACTGGGCGGCGCTCTACGAGAAGTGGCGCACCAAGGAAGGCAGCACGCAGCGCGGCATCTCCCTGATGCCGGAGGCGGCCGACAACAACCCGGCAGCATTCGAGCTCTTCTCCGACCTGGCCTGGCGCACAGGCGACTTGAACCTCACCTCCTGGTTCGCCGACTGGTCCGTGTCCCGCTACGGCGCGCCCGATCCGCACGCGGCGGCCGCCTGGGACGTCCTGCGCCGCACCGCGTACGGCACGACACGCGCCGACGAGTGGTCCGAGGGCGCGGACGGCCTCTTCGGCGCGCGGCCCGACCTGTCGGCGAGGTCGGCGGCGGCCTGGTCGCCGAAGGCGATGCGGTACGACCCGGCGGACTTCGAGCCCGCCCTCACCGAACTCCTCGCCGTACGAAGGGAGTTGCGAGGCTCCACCGCCTACCGCCGCGACGTCCTGGACGTGGCGCGCCAGGCCCTCTCCAACCGCAGCCGAGTGCTCCTCCCCCGGATCAAGCAGGCGTACGACGACCGAGAGGCCTCTCGCTTCGACGAACTGACCCGCACCTGGCTCGGCCTCATGGATCTGCTCGACAAGCTGGTGGCCACCGACTCCCGGCACCTCCTGGGCCGTTGGGTCGCCGACGCCCGCTCGTGGGGCGCCGACACGACGGAGCGGGACCGGCTCGCGTACGACCAGCTCTCGCTGCTCACCGTGTGGGGCACGCGGTCCGGGGCGGACGCCGGGCTGCGCGACTACGCCAACCGGGAGTGGGCCGGGCTCGTCGGCGGGCTCTACCGGCTGCGCTGGGAAACGTACTTCAAGGAGCTGCGGGCGGCGCTCGACGAAGACCGCGACCCGAAGGCCATCGACTGGTTCACCGTCGAGGACGGCTGGATTCGTGACCCGGGGCCCCTGGCCACCCGGCCGACCGGGGACACGTACACAATCGCCGTTCAGGTGCGCAAGCAGCTGCATGCCACCAGCTAGCCACCTCAGTTGCCCCCGCCCGGAGTTGGGCGGGGGCACTTTCAAGCTGTTCAGGAGGCCGGGCACTCCTTCCACGCGATGTGGTAGATCGTGCTGAGTTCACCGTCCGTCGAGTCCATCGTCATGAAGCTGGACTTCGCGGGGTCCGAGGTGCCCGCGTCGAGGCGCAGTTCGGTGTTGATGTTGAAGTTGCGCTTCACGCCGCAGGGCGCCCAGACGAGCTGCGCCCAGTCCGTGGTGTCGGTGGCCTGCCAGTTGTCGTTGTACGAACCCTTGAATTCATGGCTGATCGAGGCCGTGTTCGGCGAGCCCTGGAAGTAGTACGAGGCCTTCTCCGTGCCCTTGGCGCCGGGCTGGAGCGAGGCGTAGCCACGGTAGTCGGCGCTGGCGATCGCGTAGGTGAAGCCCTGCGGGACATGCACGACGAGGTTGAGCTGACAGTTCTTGCGGAACGCGGTGGGATCCGCGCCCGCGCCCACCTTGGCGAGGTAGTCGCTGTAGGTGACCGTGAAGGCCGTGTTGTCCTCGGAGACGGCGACGGCCGCGGTGCCGAGGGGGCAGCCCGAACCATTCACCGTGGCCACCTCGATCACGATCTTGTCCGGGGGCGCCTCGATGGTCGCGGTCGTGTCCTGTGCGGGGAGCGTCGAGCCGAACAGCGCCGCGATGGCGCCGCTCAGCAGCAGTGCACCAGCCATGGTTCTCCATTCCAATGCGAAGGAGGGGGGTTGGAGAAGTTCCTGTGGTGCGTGGAGCGAATTGCGTGAGCGAGGGGATCGTATGGACCAATGAGGTCGGGGGCCAGAGCGATGTCCGGCCATTCGGCGGCGACAACTGATCGCGTCTTGACGGGTATACGTCACGCGGAATCTCTGGTAGGAAACCTTCCTAACAGTACGCGGAAGAACCCAAGAGCCATCAGGTCGACGCCCATGAGCCGTCGGGTCTACGCCCATGAGCCATCGGGTCGACGACGAACTCCCCCACCTTGGAGGCCCCGTGCCCACCCCCCACCGCAGCCCCGCGCCGCCCCGCATACACACCTCACGCCGCACCTTGCTCGCCTTCGTGGGCGCCGCGCTCGTCGCGGGCCCGGTCATCGCCTCCCAGACGGCAGGCGCGTCCCCCACCCCCAAGGCGGGCGGGCTCGACGATCCGGCGAAGAAGGAGATCGCCATGAAGATCGTGTGCAGCGCGGAGAACTCCGACCTCAACTGGAAGGAGTACTACCGCTACTGCGAGGACATCGGCGACGGCCGCGGCTACACCGCCGGGATCATCGGCTTCTGCTCGGGCACCGGCGACATGCTGGACCTCGTCGAGCTCTACACCCAGCGCAAGCCGGACAACATCCTCGCCAAGTACCTCCCCGCGCTGCGGGAGGTGGACGGCACCGACTCCCACGAGGGCCTCGACCCCACGTACAAGCCGGACTGGGAGAAGGCTGCCGAGGACCCCGAGTTCCAGAAGGCGCAGAACGACGAGCGTGACCGCGTCTACTTCAACCCGGCCGTCAAGCAGGGCAAGGCGGACGGCATCGGTGTCCTCGGGCAGTTCGCGTACTACGACGCGATCGTCATGCACGGCGACGGCGGCGACAGCACCAGCTTCCGCAACATCCGCAAGCGCGCGCTGCGTTCGGCGAAGCCGCCGGCCCATGGCGGTGACGAGGTGCGGTACCTCAACGCCTTCCTGGACGCGCGGGTCTGGGCGATGAAGCAGGAGGAGGCGCACGAGGACACGAGCCGCGTCGACACGGCTCAGCGGGTGTTCCTGAAGAAGGGCAACCTGAACCTGGACACGCCGCTGGAGTGGAAGGTGTACGGGGACCCGTACCGCATCGGCTGAGGTGTCCGCGTCGGCGCGGGGTGCCGGCGGCACCGGCACCCCGCGCTGATGTAGCAGCGCTTACGAGATGCGTGAAGAAAACATCGCTGGTGCTGAACGGTGCCGCCGTCTGATCCTTGCTGAATGATCGGAATGAACGCGGTACTCGGCGTCGCAGTGGTGTCTCTGGGCATGGTGCTCACGCCGGGCCCCAACATGATGTACCTCGTCTCGCGGAGCATCACCCAGGGCAGGCGCGCCGGAGCGATCTCCCTGGCCGGGGTCGCGGTCGGCTTCATCGTCTACCTGACGGCAGCCAATCTGGGCCTGTCCCTGGTCTTCCTCGCCGTCCCCCAGCTGTACGTGGCGGTGAAGCTGGCGGGGGCGGCGTACCTGGCGTGGCTGGCCTGGAAGGCGTTGAAGCCGGGCGGCGTATCGGCCTTCTCCCACCAGGAGTTGACCCCCGACTCGCCCCGTCGACTGTTCGCCATGGGGGTACTGACGAACCTCCTGAACCCGAAGGTCGCCATCATGTACGTGTCACTGATACCCCAGTTCATCGCCCCGGAGTCCGGCCACACCTTGCTGCAGGGCTTCGTGCTGGGCGGCATCCAGATCTCCATCAGCCTGGGGGTGAACCTCGCCATCGTCATGGCGGCGGGCACCATCGCGGTATTCCTGGCCCGCCGCCCGACCTGGCTGCGGGTCCAGCGGTACGTGATGGGGACGGTGCTCGGCGCACTGGCTGTCCGCCTGGCAACGGACCGCGCCCCGGCGACGGCAACCTGAGGCTCTGGGGGGGAACGGGGCGAGGCTTCGCTGGGCCTGTGGCTTTGCTTGGTACCGGGGCCGCCCGGTTGTCCTGAGGTTGGCGGTTCCGGGCCGGGTGTAAAGGGCGCTCCGCTGCGCTACGCGTCGGCTGCGCCGATTCCGCTTCGCTCCACCCTTGACACCCGCCCCTCCACCGCGCGAGGGAAGACGACCGGACGGCCCGAGGGGCGGGACTCTCGACCACTGCCGTGGGGTCCTCGGGTCTGACTGCCGGGTGCGGACTTGTTCGTCGGGGGTGGCCGCCAGGTGGCCGGGGCGCGCGGCCGCTCCGGGAAGGGGTGCCGGTCTCGTCAAGCGACTGCCGACCGGATCTTCCGGGGTGACCGCCCGGGGATGGGGTGCGCAGCCGCCCCCGGGGAGGGCACCGGTCTCGTCAAGCGGCTGTCGACTGGTTCGTCGCAGGGCACCGTCACGTGCCGGGGTGCGCGGCCTCCCCGGGGAGGGGCGCCGGTCTCGTCAAGCGGCTGCCGACTGGTGGTTCTTCTGGGGTGACCGTCCGGGGATGGGGTGCGCAGCCGCCCCCGGGGAGGGGCGCCGGTCTCGTCAAGCGGCTGCCGACCGGTGGTTGTTCCGGCGTGGCCGCCCGGGCGGGGGTGCGTGAGCGCCGGTGTCGGCAGTCCATGTCGACGAGAGGCGTCTGACCATCAGCGGCCGGGCGTTGCGCAGGGCGGTTCGCCGGTGGCTCGTAGAGCGGAATTGCAAGAAAGTCGCACGATGGTGGGCGTGGGGGGCGGTGTTGGTGAGACTTTTCTGCATCCGGGCTCGCGGGGCACCTACTTTGGCAAAGTTGCGTTCCGGCAGAAGGGGGGCGCACGTGTTTCGCAATGCGCCTTCTCGGAATTAGGTGCCGGACCCCCCGGCCCCCTCGGAGCCCGACGCTCCCCAACCGCCCGCCGGGCATAGGCGCGCCAGTCCCCAAGCCCCCTCCCGCCAGCTCCAACACCACCATCCGCCCATCTCCTCACACCGCACCCTCATCCCCCACACCCGGGACTGGTCGGCGAAAGACCCCAGCGCTCCCGCTCCCGCTGCGGCTGCGGCTGCGGCTGCGGCTGCGGCTGCATGACGGGACACGCTCTTCCTGCCGACCACGCACGACGGGCCGGTCGACAGCCGCTTGACGAGACCGGCACCCACCCCCGGAGCGACCGCGCACCCCTACCACCTGCCGACCACCCCCGACGAACCAGTCGCCAGCCGCTTGACGAGACCGGCACCCCTCCCCCGAGCGACCGCGCACCCTCTGCCACCTGGCGGCCACCCCCGACAAACCAGTCCGCACCCGGCAGGAATGCGGAATGGGCAGACGGCAGTGGTCGAGAGTCCCGCCCCTCGGGCCGTCCGGTCGTCTTCCCTCGCGCGGTGGAGGGACGGGTGTCAAGGGTGAAGCGAAGCGGAATCGGCGAAGCCGACGCGACCGAAGGGAGCGCCCTTTACACCCGGCCCGGAACCGCCAACCTCAGGACAACCGGGCGGCCCCGGTACCAACACCACCACCGGCCCAGCAAAGCCCCCGCGCCGCAGGCCGACCGAAGCTCCGTCCGGAGAAGAGGAACTTCCGAGGTGCGGGACCTCACCGGCCCCGCCGCCCCCGGCAGCGGGGCGCAGTGACCGTCGCCGCCAGCACCGCAGCGATCCCGCCGAGGACCATCACCACGGTGGTGGACGCCGCGTCCACCACCGCGCCTCCCGCCAGCGCGCCGAACGCGAACGTCGCCTGGAACGAGGACGTGAACAGCACGGATGCCGCCTCGGGCGCACCCGGCGCCGCCGTCACGAACCACCTCTGGGAGCAGACCGGGACCGCCCCGTACGCGACGCCCCAGACCAGGAGCAGCACCAGCGCGCCGGCACTCCCCGTACCCAGCACGGGCAGCAACAGCGTCGCAGTGGCGAGCAGACACGCGGCCACCGTGAACGTGACGCGCAGCTCGCGTCTCACCCACGCGCCCGCGAGGAAGTTGCCGAGGATCCCCGCGGCGCCGTAGGCGAGCAGGAAGGCGGTGATCGTCCGCGGGCCCACGTGGGTCACGTCCGCCAGGAACGGCGTGACGTATGTGTACGTGCCGAAGTGAGCCGTCACGATGAGGAAGGTTGCGACGAGGCCGACCCTGACGCGGGGCCTGCCGAGCAGGTCGCGGAGAACAGTCAGCCGGGTGACTTGCTCCGGCGGCAGGGACGGCACGGACACCACTAGCGCGGCGAGTACGGTCAGGGTCAGGACGCCCATCGCCACGAACGCCGTGCGCCAGCCGACGAGTTGGCCCAGCAGCGTCCCCGCCGGTACCCCGAGCACCGAGCCCAGCGGGACGGCCGAGAAGATCACGGCGGTCGCCCGCCCCGCCTGCGCCTCGGGGACCAGGCGGGCCGCGAGCCCCGCCCCGATGGACCAGAAAGCTCCGATGACGAGTCCCACCAGAACCCGGGAGATCATCATCAGCCAGTAGCCGGGCGCCACCGCGGCGAGGAAGTTCGCGAGAGCCAGCACGAGCATCAGGGCGCAGAGCATGTGCCGCCGGTCGACGCGTCCTGTCGTGACCGTCACGGTCGGTGCGGCGACGGCGGCGAGGATGCCGGGCAGCGTCATCATCAGGCCGGCCGTGCCGTCCGAGATGCCGAAGGTGTCGCCGATGGGGGTCAGTAGTCCGATCGGCAGGATCTCGGTGGTGACGATGGAGAAGATCCCCATCGTCACGGCGATGACGGCCGGCCAGCCGCCCGTCCGTGGGCGGGCGGAGGAGGCGTCGGTGAACAAGGGCGACGTGGCGGGTGCGGGCATGCTGCCGAGTTCAGCAGCGCCGTACGGCCCCGGTCTGGCACGTATTCGACATCAACATGCCGCGGCAAGGGTGCCGTCGGATTCCCGCGCGGCACCCCACCCCCACCACCACCGAGCCCTCGGCGGGCGCGGATGCCGGAACCGGCTCATCCGGCTCGCGCTCGGCCGAACTCGCCTTTGCGCCAAGGTGGTTGAAGACCAGGTTCAGGGCCACCGCGAGCAGGCACCCCGTGGAGATCCCCGATCCAAGGACGATCTGCGCCCACGCCGGGAACGCGTCGTAGAAGCCGTCCGAGAGCGCGGGGGCCAGGCCCGCGCCGAGGGTGACCACCACGATCAGGGCGTTGTCGCCCTGGTGCAGGTCCGCCACGACTTCTTCCGTGTGCGTGACGCCGGAAGTCGGCCCCGTCGCGCGGGAGTTCACGAGGCGCGCGGCGGGACCGACCATCAGTCCGACTGGAAAGTAACTTCCGCGACGCGGGCGGCAGCGGCGGCGGCGTCACGCACGCTACGTCAGTAGGCCCCAGCTGCGGAAGACCCTTCGTGCACCCTCTGTTCAGCGATTTCTCCCCCGGGCTCCATCGGGTTGGTCACGTCGTCGTCCTCACCGCGCTTGCCGATGTGGTTGAAGACCAGGTTCAGGAGCACCGCCGCGACACAGCCCGTGGAGATGCCCGAGTCGAGGATGATGTTCGCGGTCTCCGGGAACGCGTGGTAGAACTCCGGCGCCGCGATCGGGATGAGGCCGACGGCCAGCGAGACGGCCACGATCAGGACGTTGTTGTCGCGCTCCAGGTTCGCCTTGACGAGGGTCTGGATGCCGCTCGCCGCCACCGACCCGAAGAGGACGATGCCCGCGCCGCCGAGCACCGGACGCGGTACGACGGCGATGAGCGAGGCGGCCATCGGGCACAGGCCCATCAGGACCAGGAAGCCGCCGCCCACGGCGACGACGTACCGGCTGCGGATCTTAGTCATCGCGACCAGGCCGATGTTCTGCGCGAACGCACTGCACATGAAGCCGTTGAAGAGCGGGCTGACCGCCGAGCCGAGACAGTCGGCGCGCAGGCCCGCGGCGATGGTCTTCTCGTCGGCGGGACGGTCCACGATCTCGCCGAGGGCCAGCATGTCGGCCGTCGACTCGGTCATCGAGACGACCATGACGACACACAGGGAGACGATCGCCGCCGCCGCGAACTGCGGTGCGCCGAAGTGGAACGGCGTCGGGAAGCCGACGATGTCCGCGTCGCCGACCGGGCTGAAGTCCGTGACGCCGAACGGGATCGCGATGACCGTGCCGACGATGAGGCCGAGGAGCACGGCGATCTGCTTGACGAAGCCGGTGGTGAAGCGGCGCAGGAGCAGGACGATCACGAGGGTGATGCCCGCGAGGCCGAGGTTCTTCATCGAGCCGTAGTCGTCGGCCCCCGGCACGGGCCCCTGCGCCCACCCGAAGGCGACCGGCATGAGCGAGATGCCGATGAGCGTGATGACCGTGCCGGTCACCACCGGCGGGAAGAACCGGACCAGCTTGGAGAAGAAGGGAGCCGCGATGAAGCCTAGGACGCCCGCGACGATCACCGCCCCGAAGATGATCGGGAGCGCGTCGTCCTTGTCCTTGGTCGAGTCGACGACCGCGAGCATGGGGGCGACGCCGGCGAAGGTGACGCCGTTGACGAAGGGCAGGCGAGCGCCGATCTTCCAGATGCCGAGCGTCTGGAGGAAGGTGGCGAGGCCCGCGGTGAAGAGGCAGGCGCCGGTCAGGAAGGTGAGTTCCTTCGCGGAGAGGCCGATCGCCGCGCCCACGATGAGCGGAGGGGCGACGACACCCGCGTACATGGCGGCCACGTGCTGGAGGCCGGTCGTCGCCATCTTGAGCGGGGGGAGCTTCTGGTCGACGGGATGGATCTCTTGTGTCCCTGGTATGGCGCTTTCGCCGTCGACTTCGGATGGGTCTGGGGTGGCGCCTGGAGTAGCGCCGGGGGTAGTGCCTGGGGTGGTGCCTTGCTTGGTGAACCTGGGCTGAGTGGCCACTGTGGCTCCTCCGGTTGTTTTCCAGTACGGGCGGGCTCTCCGCCGGCACATCGCTTCTGGGAGGTGGTGCGTGGTGCAAGGACTTGCTCGGTATGAAGTTGTGGGTGGTGCGCCCAGGTAGTACTGACCGCCCCGGGAACGTGAAGCTTTGGGCCACGTTCCGGGGCGGCACTTGAGCAACCCGCTCGGCTGCTCAAGTCCGGTCAAGGGCCGTCCCCCCTGACCGGAGTTCTTGGGTTCAGGCCTCGGCGGAGATCCGCGCGAGGCGCTGCGCCTCCTCCCGCGCTGAGCGGGCGATGGCGTCCTCGTCGACGTGCAGCAGACGACCGTCTTCGACGATCGGGCGGCCGTTGACGAGGGAGAGTGTGACCGGGGCCGCCGCGCCGAAGACGATGGCGGTCACCGGGTCGGCGATCGAGGAGTGCCCGATGCCGTCGATCTTCCAGAGGACCAGGTCGGCGAGCTTGCCCGGCTCGAGCGACCCGATCTGGCTTGCGCGGCCCAGGACTTGGGCGCCGCCGAACGTGCCGAGGCGCAGGGCCTGACGGGCGTTCAGGGCAGCCTCGCGGTGCGCGCCCAGGCGGTTGATGAGCAGCGCGTTGCGCAGCTCGGTGTGGAGTTCGCCGGACTCGTTGGACGCGGTGCCGTCGACGCCGAGGCCGACCGGGACGCCCGCCTTGAGCATGTCGGGGACGCGGGCGATGCCTGCCGCGAGGCGCGCGTTGGAGGACGGGCAGTGCGCGACGCCCGTGCCCGTACGGGCGAACGCGGCGATGTCGGAGTCGTTCATGTGGACGCAGTGCGCCATCCACACGTCGTCACCGAGCCAGCCGGTCGACTCGAAGTAGTCGGTGGGGCCCATGCCGAACAGTTCCTTGCAGAACTGCTCCTCCTCGACGGTCTCGCTGCCGTGGGTGTGCAGGCGTACGCCCTTGGCGCGCGCCAACTCTGCGCCCTGCTTCATGAGTTCGGTGGAGACCGAGAAGGGGGAGCAGGGGGCGACGGCGATCTGGGTCATCGCGTCGAAGGAGGCGTCGTGGTGCTTGTCGACGGTCTCGGCGGTCGCGGCGAGCGCGCCTTCGAGGGTCTCGACGGCGAAGTCCGGCGGCAGGCCGCCGTCCTTCTCGCTGCGGTCCATGGAGCCGCGGGCGAGGGTGAAGCGGACACCCATGTCGCTCGCCGCGCCGATGATGGCGCCGGACAGGTCACCCGAGTTCTTGGGGAAGACGTAGTGGTGGTCCATCGCGGTGGTGACACCGCCGCGGGCCATCATCCCGAGCGAGCCCTGCGCGGCCGCCTTCACCATCTGCTCGTCGATGCGCGCCCACGTCGGGTAGAGCGCGACGAGCCAGTTGAAGAGGTTGTGGTCGGTGGCCAGGCCACGGGTGATCCACTGGTAGAAGTGGTGGTGGGTGTTGACCAGGCCGGGGGTCACCAGGTGACCGGTCCCGTCCACGCGGCGTACGACGTTGGCCAGGCCCTCGGGGGCCTTTCCCGCGCCGATGGACTCGATCTTGTTGCCCGCGACGACGACGTATCCCGATGCGTACTCGGTGTCGTCGGCGTCGACGGTCGCGATCGCACAGTTCTCGATGACGATGCGCTGCAGGTCTGCCGGTGCTGCCATGGTGCTTCTTCCTTCTCTAGTGAGTGGCGATGTGGGCACGGCATGACCCTAGGAAGATTTGAGTGCCGCGGCCGCGGGGCTGCGGGTGCCGAGATGGTTGAAGAACAGGTTGAGCAGGACCGCGGTCAGCGCTCCCGCACTGATTCCGGAGCCGAGGACGGTCTGCGCCCAGGCCGGGAATTCGGCGTAGAAGGTGGGCGCGGCGAGCGGGATGATGCCCGCTCCGAGCGCGACGGCCACCAGGATGATGTTGGAGCTGTCGTCGAGGCCCGCCTCGGAGAGCGTACGGATGCCGCTCACCGCGATGGACCCGAAGAGGACGATGCCCGCGCCGCCCAGGACCGGCATCGGTACGAGGCTGACGACCGCGCCGAGCATCGGGAAGGCACCGAGCACGATGAGGGCGCCGCCCGCGACGGCCACGACATAGCGGCTGCGGACACGTGTCAGGGAGACGACGCCGACGTTCTGCGCGAAGGCCGATGTGGGGAAGCCGCCGAAGACCGGGCCGACCAGGGTCGCGAGGCCGTCGGTGCGCAGGCCTCGGGTGATGGTCTTTCCGTCGCTCTTGCGGTCGCAGATCTCGCCGAGGGCGAGCATGCCGGCCGACGACTCGGTCATCAGGACGAGCATCACGATGCAGAGCGAGAGGATCGCGGCGGGCTGGAACTCCGGGGCGCCGAAGGCGAACGGCGTCGGGAGCGCCGCCACCGGCGCGGACTTGATGGCGCTGAAGTCGGCCATCCCGAACGGGATCGCGGCGAGCGTTCCGATGAACATGCCCAGGAGCAGGGCGACTTGCTTGAGGAAACCGCGTCCGAACCGCTGGAAGAGCAGGATCACGACGAGCGTGAAGGCGGCGAGCGCGAGGTACTTCATGGCGCCGAAGTCGGCGGCGGTCTTGTCGCCGCCCTGCGCCCAGGTGACGGGCACGGGCATCAGCGTCACGCCGATGAGGGTGATGACGACGCCGGTGACGAGCGGCGGGAAGAAGCGCAGGAGGCGCCCGAAGAAGGGGCCGACCGCGAGGCAGAAGACGCCCGCGACCATCACCGCGCCGTAGATGGCCGGGAGTTGATGACCTTTGGCGCTGTTCTCGGCGATGGCGAGAATGGGTGCGATGCCCGCGGACGAGGCGGCGTTCACGAAGGGGAGCCGGTTGCCGACGAAGCCCTTGACGCCGAGCGTCTGCAGGATCGTGGCGAGTCCGGCGATCAGCAGGCTCGCGGCGATGAGGCGCGTCTGCGCGACCGTGTCCAGGCCGACGGCCTGGCCGATGATCAGCGGCGGAGTGACGACGCCCGCGTACATGGCGGCGATGTGCTGGAGCGCGGCGGGGACCAGCCGCGAGGGGTGAAGCTTCTCGTCCACCGGGTGACAGGCGGCAGTTGACTCGCCGTCAGCTATGTCTGTCTTCGCCGATGGGGTGGAACACGGGCCTTTCGCCGGCCCCTTTGCAGGCTGTGCCATTGCTGCTGTTCCCTCCGGTGTGGCGCGCCCCCGTCCGCTGCGGACGGGCGGGGGCGCGCGTCCCGCGTCAGAGGTTGGTCATGTCGACCGGGATCTTCGGCTGGATCCCGTCCCTGAGAACCGTGGCCTCGATGAGGCCGTAGGGGCGGTCCGCCGCGAAGTAGACCTCGTTGTCGTTCTTGAGACCGAAGGGCTCGAGGTCCACCAGGAAGTGGTGGTTGTTCGGCAGCGAGAAGCGGATCTCGTCGATCTCGCTCCGGCTGTTGATGACGCGCGAACCCATTTGGTAGAGGGTCTGCTGCAGCGAGAGGGAGTACGTCTCGGCGAAGGCCTGCAGGATGTGCTTCTTGGCCTGCTCGTACGACTTCTCCCAGTTGGGCATCCGGTCGGCGTCGCTGGTCCAGTTGTAACGCCAGGCGGCGGAGACGTCGGTGCACAGGATGCGGTCGTACGCCTCCTTCAGCGTCGTGTACTTGTCCTTGACGTAGCCCCAGAACTCCGAGTTGGTGGAGTTCATGACCGTGAGGTCCTTGAGCCCGGAGATGATCTCCCAGTTCTCACCGTCGAAGGTGATCTGCGTGGTGCGCAGCTCCTGGCCCTTGCGGGCGAAGGAGTGGTTGACCTCGTCCGAGCCGATGAACCTGGAGTTGTTGTCCGAGGTCGCGATGCGCTCCCAGGTGTACTCCTGGATGCGGATCCGGGCGACCTTGATCGGCTCCTGCGACGTCACGAAGTGCCGGGCGAGGTGGATGCCGAACTGCTCGGCGGACTCGATGCCGTGCTCCTTGGCGAACGCGTACACCGTGTTCTTGGTGGTGTCCGTCGGCAGGACGTTGGCGTTCGAGCCGGAGTAGTGGACGTCGTCCATGTCGCCGGAGAGCGCGACCGAGACGTTCAGGTCCTTGATGTGGTGGGTGTCGCCGTCCCGCGTGATCTTGACGACGCGGTTCTCTGCTTTGCCGTACTGGTTCTGGCCGAGAATCGTGGGCATGTCTGCTAGCTCCCTCGGTAAACGGAGTAGCCGAACGGGTTGAGCAGCAGCGGTACGTGATAGTGCTCGCCCGGATTGACGGCGAAAGTGATCGCCACCTCCGGGAAGAACGCACCGCTGTCCCTTACGCGGGGGGCGTCCTGCTGCGCCTCGGCTTGCTTCTTTGAGAAGTAGGTCTCGACCTCGAAGTCGAGACGTACGTGGGTAGTGCCTTCCGGCAGCGCCGGGAGGTCCTTGCAGCGCCCGTCCGCGTCGGTCGCGGACCCGCCGAGTGCCACCCAATCGGCGTCACGGCCACTGCGGGCCGTGAGCGAGATGGCGACGCCCTCGGCGGGGCGTCCGACGCTGGTGTCCAGGATGTGCGTGGACACCGAGGCGGTGGTGTCAGTGCTCATCAGTCCTTGTCCTCTTCTGCTGTTTCCACGAGACGGGTCAGGCGGATTCGGTTGATCTTCCCGAGTTCGGTGCGCACGGTCTCGCGCTCCTGCTCGGCGGTGTTGCCGATCCGGGTCTTCACCGCATCGCGCATCTGCTCACCGGTCGCGCCGGTGGCGCAGATCAGAAAGACATGACCGAACTTCTCCTGGTAGGCCAGGTTCAGTTCGAGCATCTCGGCCTTGAGCTCTTCGGAGGCCCCCGCCATGCCGCGCTGTTCGCGTGACGACGTGGGGTCCCCGGGCTTCGGGCGGCCGATCGGCGGGTGCCCGGCCATCGCCTCGGCCAGATCCTCGGCGGTCAGCTCGGCCATGGCGGCGTCACTGGCGGCGAAGAGGGCTTCGACGGTGGGGAAAGGGCGCTGGGAGAGCAGTTTGCTTCCCCAGGCCGATGAGGCGCAGGCCTCGTGGAGGGCGGCGGTGGCCGCACTCTCCGGCAAGGCGTTGAACCGGGCAAGGCCCGGCGTCGAGCTCGAAGTCACGGGTGCCTCCGTGGCCATAGGGCCTTGTGCTGGACGGGCTGCGGATAGCTAACGCCAGGCGAAACACCACGTCAACACTTTGTTGAAAACTTCGAGTAACAAAGGCCACCGTCCGGTTAACGGACGATGACCTTCCACACCGCTCTGACCTGGGATGTCAGGTGGAGCGGTTGAGATAGTTATAGACGGTGAAGCGCGATACGCCGAGCGCGCCGGCCACCGTCTCCACCCCGTGCCGCACGGCGAAGGCGCCTCGCGCCTCGAGTATCCGTACGACCTCCTGCTTGGCCTTGCGGTCAAGATCCGACAGGGGCATCCCGCGCTTGCGCTCCAGGGCCACCAGGATGTGGTCGAGGGAGTCCGCGAGCTGCGGCAGGCGTACGGCGAGCACGTCCTCGCCCTCCCAGGCGAGGACGACGTCGTCGGCGCCCGCCTGGTCGGGGGCCACGATCTCGCCGCCCATGGCGTCCACGAGCGGCTTGACGGCGGCCACGAAGGGGCCGTGGTCGCCTCTGGAACCGGTCATTCGATGGCCTCCCCCGACTCTCCGAGCACGTTCACCTGGAGCGAGACGCGCGTCGCGCCCGCCTCCAGGGCCTTGCGCAGCAGTGCGTCGACGGCGGTCAGGACCTCGTCGGCACCGCCTTCCGCGGTGTTGCCGAAGGGGCCGACGTCCACGGCGTCGAGCTCGGCCCCCTGGATGACGTCACGGGCCACCACCGCATGGGCGGGCGCCTCGTCAAGGTCGAAGGGTTCGGTCGTGAACTCCACTCTCAATCGCACGCGCACAACCTACTGCCGCGTGGTGATTTTCCGGCAGCCCCCTCTTGACAAGGGCGGATCCTCGACGGCAATCTTCCATCAGACAGAAATTAACTTCCGCAATACGGAAGGAGCGCGGAAGCCCCATGGGATACTCCGACCAGCGCTTCAATGTGAACCTGTCGATCCTCTTCACGGAACTCCCGCTCCTGGAGCGCCCCGCGGCTGCCGCCGCGGCGGGCTTCACGGCGGTCGAGCTGTGGTGGCCCTGGGTCGACGCCCCCACCCCCGAGCAGTCCGAGCTCGACGCCCTCCGGGCAGCGATCACGGACGCCGGCGTACAACTGGTGGGCCTGAACTTCTACGCCGGGCAGCTGCCGGGGCCTGACCGCGGCGCCCTGTCGATCCCGGGCGAGGAGAGCGAGAAGTTCCGCGCGAACCTCTCGGTGGCGGCGGACTTCGCCGAGTCCCTCGGCTGCAAGGCGCTGAACGCGCTGTACGGCAACCGGGTGGACGGGGTCCTCCCCGCCGTCCAGGACGAACTCGCCCTGGAGAACCTGGCGTTGGCGGCCCGCGAGGCCGACCGCGTGGGTGCGGTGCTGCTGATCGAGGCCCTGAACAAGCCGGAGTCGCCGCGCTGCCCGATCGTCAGTGCGGACGCGGCGATCGCCGTGGTGGACAAGGTGAATTCCGCTACCGGGCTCGGTAACGCGAAGTTCCTCATGGACCTGTACCACCTGTCCATGAACGGTGAGGACCTGCCTGCCGTCATCGATCGGTACGTCGCTCAGACCGCGCACGTGCAGATTGCCGACAACCCTGGCCGTGGGGCCCCGGGCACGGGGTCGCTCCCGCTGGAGGAGCTGCTGGATCAGCTCCGCAAGGCCGGTTACGAGGGGTACGTCGGGCTGGAGTACAAGGCAGGCGACCGTCCTAGCTCCGAGGCCTTCGGCTGGCTGCCCGGCTCGGACTAGGCCACCGCTTCGCGGCGGATCTTTCCCGCCCACCCACCCGATTACCCCGTAGCTAGAAAGGCTCCATCATGAGCAACCTTCCCAAGATCGCGTGGATCGGACTCGGCATCATGGGCTCCCCCATGTCCGAGAACCTGATCAAGGCTGGTTACTCCGTCACCGGCTTCACCCTTGAGCAGGACAAGCTGGACCGTCTCGCGGCCGCGGGCGGCACCGTCGCCAAGTCGATCGCCGAGGCCGTCAAGGACGCCGATGTCGTGATCACGATGGTGCCCGCCTCTCCGCAGGTCGAGGCCATCGCGTACGGCGAGAACGGCATCCTGGAGAACGCGAAGTCGGGCGCGCTGATCGTCGACATGTCGTCGATCACCCCGCAGACCTCCGTGGACCTGGCCAAGGCCGCCAAGGACAAGGGCATCCGCGTCCTGGACGCCCCCGTCTCGGGTGGCGAGGCCGGTGCCATCGAGGCCGTGCTCTCCATCATGGTCGGCGGCGAGAAGGCCGACTTCGACGAGGCCAAGCCGATCCTGGACGCCCTCGGCAAGACCATCGTGCTGTGCGGTCCGCACGGCTCGGGTCAGACCGTGAAGGCCGCCAACCAGCTCATCGTCGCCGTGAACATCCAGGCGTGCGCCGAGGCCGTTGTCTTCCTCGAGAAGTCCGGGGTGGACCTGACCGCCGCCCTGGACGTCCTGAACGGGGGGCTTGCGGGCTCGACCGTCCTGACCCGCAAGAAGGACAACTTCCTCAAGCGCGACTTCAAGCCCGGTTTCCGGATCGACCTGCACCACAAGGACATGGGCATCGTCACCGACGCCGCCCGCAATGTCGGTGCCTCGCTCCCGGTCGGCGCCGTGGTGGCCCAGCTCGTCGCCTCACTGCGCACGCAGGGTGACGGCGGCCTCGACCACTCCGCGCTGCTTCGCGGCGTGGAGCGCCTCTCGGGCGCCGAGCTCTAAGAAGCCCTCAGAGGCTTCAAGAGCTCCCTCAACTTCCGGGTCGCGGTGGCGCTGACACCTGTCCTGTCGCGCCCAGGCGTCACCGCGGCCCGGAACTCAAGCCACATCACAAGTCGCATCACAAGCAAGCGAACAAGCCACACCCAAAACTTCAACAAACTGTTGACGTAGCTGTTCAGGCGTACTTACGCTCACGTCACCTCAGCAGTTTCAGTAGTCCGTACGGAAGGTCAACCCCGCCACCATGTCGAAGCGTGTGCTCACGACCGAGTCCGGCGCCCCCGTCGCCGACAACCAGAACTCAGCCACCGCCGGCGTCGGTGGCCCGCTTCTCCTCCAGGACCAGCACCTCCTCGAGAAGCTCGCCCGCTTCAACCGCGAGCGCATCCCGGAGCGTGTCGTGCACGCCCGTGGTTCCGGTGCGTACGGCTACTTCGAGGTGACCGACGACGTCACCGCGTACACCTCGGCCGACTTCCTGAACACCGTCGGCAAGCGCACCGAGACGTTCCTGCGCTTCTCCACGGTGGCCGACAGCCTCGGCGGCGCGGACGCGGTCCGTGACCCGCGCGGCTTCGCGCTGAAGTTCTACACCGAAGAGGGGAACTACGACCTCGTCGGCAACAACACCCCGGTGTTCTTCATCAAGGACCCGATCAAGTTCCCCGACTTCATCCACTCCCAGAAGCGCGACCCCTTCACGGGCAAGCAGGAGCCGGACAACGTCTGGGACTTCTGGGCGCACGCCCCCGAGGCGACGCACCAGGTGACGTGGCTGATGGGTGACCGCGGCATCCCCGCATCGTACCGCCACATGAACGGCTACGGCTCGCACACCTACCAGTGGACGAACGAGGCGGGCGAGGCCTTCTTCGTGAAGTACCACTTCAAGACGAACCAGGGCGTACGCAGCCTCTCCGCCGAGCAGGGCGCCGAGCTCGCGGGCAAGGACGCCAACTCGCACCAGACGGACCTCCTCCAGGCCATCGAGCGCGGCGTGAACCCGTCCTGGACGCTGCACGTGCAGATCATGCCGGCGGCGGACGCGGCGGACTACCGCTTCAACCCCTTCGACCTGACGAAGGTGTGGCCGCACAGCGACTACCCGCTGCAGCGCGTGGGCCGCCTGGTCCTGGACCGCAACCCCGACAACGTCTTCGCCGAGGTCGAGCAGGCCGCCTTCTCCCCGAACAACTTCGTTCCGGGCATCGGCCCCTCGCCCGACAAGATGCTGCAGGGCCGCCTGTTCGCCTACGCGGACGCGCACCGCTACCGCCTGGGCGTCAACCACACGCTGCTCGCGGTGAACGCGCCCAAGGCCGTCAACGGGGGCAAGGCCGACAACTACGGCCGTGACGGCCTGATGGCGTCCAACGCGTACGGCCGTGACCGCAAGAACTACGAGCCCAACTCGTACGACGGCCCGGCCGAGACCGGTCAGCCGCTCTCCGCCCCGCTGGCGATCAATGGCCACACGGGCACGCACGAGGCCCCGCTCCACACCAAGGACGACCACTTCTTCCAGGCGGGCGAGCTGTACCGCCTGATGTCGGCCGAGGAGCAGGCCCGCCTGGTGGCGAACATCGCGGGCGGCCTCTCGCAGGTCACCCGTGACGACGTCATCGAGAAGAACCTCGCCCACTTCCACGCCGCAGACGCCGATTACGGCAAGCGCGTGGAGGAGGCTGTCCGCGCCCTGCGCGAGGACTAGAACTCCCCAGCTGCGCCGGAGGATTGACGGGAGGTCAGTTCTCCGGTGCTGTGCCCGCGCCATCACGGACCCGGATGAGGGGTGGTCCCGTGGTGAACCGGGCCGGACGAGGACCGCGGCGGCTCTGCGAGCCAGTGCGGTGGTAAAGGTCAGGCGGCTCCCTTCTCGACCTGAGGGAGGGGAACCCCGCCGGTCCATTCGCAGCCGCCGCGGTCCCAGCCGTTCTCTGGCCCCTGGGCCTTGGATCGATATGACTCCGTCCGGCAGCGCGTATGCATGTTCCGCCAGTCGCGCGCGGTCGGACGGCTACAACCAGAGCGCCGAGTACGGACGGTCCCGTACTCGGCGCTCTTTCGCGTGCGCGGCTTTGGCGGTCTCTGGGTCCTCTTACTTCTGCGGCTGAGTGGGGGCTGGTCGCGCAGTTCCCCGCGCCCCTGACGGGGCGCTCTAGCCCCCGTCAGGGGCGCGGGGAACTGCGCGACCAGCCACGACGCACCCGCGGGGGCAGACCGGCCTCAGCGCACCCTCTCGCCCGAAGCCAGCTTCGCCACCATCCGCTCCAGGCGGGCGGCTCGCGTGGCGGGGGTCTTCGCCGTCATCAGCCTGTGCAGCGCAGCCCGGCTCACGCATGCGTCCCTCGGCGGTCAGCTCCTCGACCCGGTCGATGTTCACCTTCGACCACAGACTGCGCGCGCCACGGCGAGTGATCCTCACCCCTTCTTGGCGAGCTTCACCCAGATTCCGGGCGAGGCGGCGTGGTGCTCGTTCAGCCAGGCCGCGAGGCGGGCGGCATCCACGAACGTCATGACCTGAAGGCCGTCCAACGAGTCCATGCGCACACGCTAAAGGGGCGGCCCACCCCCCACGGGTGGACCGCCCCTTCAGGCTTGGTGTCAGACCTTGAGCGGCCGGATGGCCGTCGGTGCGTGGCCCGGCTCCGTGGCGATCTCCTCGAACTCCTTGACCGCGCTGATGTCGGCCGTGGGGCTCATGGAGATGTTCGTGATGCGCTCCAGGATGGCCTCGACGACGACCGGGACCTGGTGCTCCTGGGCGAGCTTCTTGGCCTGCTCGAAGGCCGCGCCGAGCTCGTTCGGGTCGGTGACCCGGATCGCCTTGCAGCCCAGGCCCTCGGCGACCTTGACGTGGTCGACGCCGTAGACGCCCAGCTCCGGGCTGTTCTGGTTCTCGAATTCCAGGTTGACCTGGAAGTTGATCTCCAGGCCGATCTGGGCCTGGCGGATCAGGCCGAGGTAGGCGTTGTTGACCAGGACGTGGACGTACGGGATGCGGTGCTGCGCACCGACCGCCAGCTCCTCGATCATGAACTGGAAGTCGTAGTCACCGGACAGGGCGACGACCGGGGTCTCAGGGTCCGCGGTGGCGACGCCGAGCGCGGCCGGGATCGTCCAGCCGAGGGGGCCCGCCTGGCCGCAGTTGATCCAGTGGCGCGGCTTGTAGACGTGCAGCATCTGGGCGCCCGCGATCTGCGAGAGGCCGATGGTGGTGACGTACCGCGTCTCCGGGCCGAAGGCCTTGTTCATCTCCTCGTAGACGCGCTGCGGCTTCATGGGGATGTTGTCGAAGTGCGTGCGGCGCTGGAGGGTTTCCTTGCGCTCCAGGTGCGATGCGACCCACTCGGAGCGGTCGGGGAGCTTGCCCGCGGCCTTGAGCTCCTTGGCCACCTCGACGAAGAGTTCGAGGGCGACCTTGGCATCGGAGGCGATTCCGTAGTCCGGCGCGAAGATCTTGCCGATCTGGGTCGGCTCGATGTCGACGTGGACGAACTTGCGGCCCTGGGTGTACACGTCCAGCTTGTAGCCGGTGTGACGGTTGGCCCAGCGGTTGCCGATGCCGAGAACGAAGTCCGACTCCAGGAACGTGGCGTTGCCGTAGCGGTGGCCGGTCTGCTGGCCGACCATGCCCGCGTTCAGGTCGTGGTCGTCGGGGATCGTGCCCCAGCCCATCAGGGTCGGGACGACCGGGGTGTTGGTGATCTCGGCGAACTCGACCAGGAGGTCGGAGGCGTCGGCGTTGATGATGCCGCCGCCGGCGACGATCAGCGGACGCTCGGACTCGACCAGGAAGGTGATCGCCTTCTCGATCTGGGCGCGGGTCGCGGACGGCTTGTAGACCGGCAGCGGCTCGTACGTCTCCGGGTCGAACTCGATCTCCGTCTGCTGGACGTCGATGGGCAGGTCGATGAGGACCGGGCCCGGACGGCCGGAGCGCATCAGGTGGAACGCCTGCTGGAAGACGCCGGGGACCTGCGCGGCCTCCAGGACCGTGACGGCCATCTTCGTGACCGGCTTGGCGATCGACGCGATGTCGACGGCCTGGAAGTCCTCCTTGTGGAGCAGGTGCGTCGGCGCCTGGCCCGTGATGCAGAGGATCGGGATCGAGTCACCGATCGCGGAGTACAGACCGGTGATCATGTCGGTGCCCGCCGGGCCCGACGTACCGATGCAGACGCCGATGTTGCCGGGGTTGGCGCGGGTGTATCCCTCGGCCATGTGCGAGGCGCCCTCGACATGCCGGGCGAGCGTGTGGTCGATGCCACCGCCCTGCTGAAGCGCCTTGTAGAACGGGTTGATCGCCGCGCCGGGCACACCGAACGCGTTGGTGACGCCCTCGCGCTTGAGGATCTCGACTGCCGCGCGGACAGCGGTCATACGGGCCATGGGGTTCTCCTGCTTCGACAACAGCTTCGACAGCTTCATCAGCTATTCGGCTGACGGATACGGCTGGCGGATCCGGCTCCCGTCGCGCCCCGCGGCGAGCTTCTGTTTCCGCATTATGGAAAGTATGTTCTGCTATATGGAAGCAATGTAGGGGGGTGCGGTGGAGACCGTCAAGGGATGTCCGGGAACCGGGCTGCCCGAACGGCGCGTCCCAGTCGATGGATTCGGGCCACACCATCGGGGGGTCGAGCGTGGCCGCATCACCGCAACGTTTTGGCTGCTGGACGACCGGACCGCTCCTCGGGCAGGGAGCCATGGGCAGAGTCCATGTCGCGCACGACGGGGCGGGCCGCACGGTCGCCCTCAAGGTCGTGCACCGCTTTCTCGCCGGGGACGAGGAGTTCCGGGTCCGCTTCGCACGCGAGGTGGCCGCCCTCGGCGCGGGCCGCAGGCCCTGGACCGCGGCGCTCGTGGACGCGGACACCGCCGCCGCCGTGCCCTGGCTCGCCACGGAGTACGTTCCGGGGCCGACGCTCGCCGCGCGGGTGCGCGACGGCGGCGGTCCCCTCCAGGTGTCCGAGTTACGTTCCCTCGCCGGCGCCCTTGCGGGAGCGCTCAGCACCATCCACCGGGCGGGCCTCGTCCACCGTGACCTCAAGCCGTCCAAC
>NZ_BAAAUG010000043.1:71298-89723 GCF_039533825.1 Streptomyces rectiviolaceus | reverse complement strand
CCCGGCGCCGTCGCCCGGCGCGTGGCGGAGGCGGTGCTCCGCCATCCGCAGGCCGGGGTGCGGCCCGTGGGCATCGTGGGCGGGGCGCCCGCCGAGCGCAGGGAGGCGGAGGGGGCCGAACTGCCGGTGCTCTCCACCATGGAGGAGCTGCGCCGCGCGGTAATCCAGAACGCCGTACGCACCGTCCTGGTCGTCGGGCCGACGCCGGGCCCTGAGCAGATCGGGTGGCTGCGCACGCTGAGCGGCTCGGGCTGTGACGTATGGGCGGTCGACGCGACGCAGCCGCCGGGCTATGACGCGCCGGGGCGGCAGGCGAGATCCGGGCGGCTCGCGGGGTTCCCGTGCCGCTCGCTCGTGCCCGCGAGGCGCCGGCACTTCAGCGTCAGCAAGCGCGCCCTCGACCTCGTGACCTCGGGGATCCTGCTGCTGCTCATCAGCCCCGTGCTCCTCGCGTGCGCCGCCGTCCTGCGGGCCACCGGCGGCCCCGGGGTGATCTTCCGTCAGGAGCGCATCGGCAAGGACGGGCGGCCGTTCACCCTGCTGAAGTTCCGCACGCACCGCCCCGCCGACCCGCACGAGGCCGCGACCCGGTGGACCGTCGCGGGCGAACAGCACATGAGCCCGTTCTGCCAGTTCCTGCGCCGTTCGTCGCTCGACGAGCTTCCACAGCTGTGGAACGTCTTCCTCGGCGACATGAGCCTGGTCGGACCGCGCCCCGAACGCCCTTATTTCGTCGGCAAGTTCAGCCAGACCTACCCCGGATACGCGGAGCGCCACCGCATGCCGACCGGCATCACCGGGCTCGCCCAGATCCAGGGCCTTCGGGGCGACACCTCGATCGAGGACCGGTGCCGGTTCGACAACGCCTACATCGACAGCTGGTCGTTCTGGCAGGACCTCTGCATCCTGCTGCGCACCGCCGCCTCTCTCGTACGTCCGACGGGGAGCTGACCCGGGTGAACGGTGCCTCGATCACGCTCTTCCCGTCCGGCTCACCGGCCGCCGCGATCTCGTCGGCGCTGCGGGGCGCCGGACCCGTGCTGCCCGTCATGGCCCTGGTCGCCCTGCTCGCGCTGCCCGTGGCGCCGAGCGACGGCGGCTCAGGCGGTTCAGGCGGCTCCGGGGGCGGCACGATCGCCGACGCCGTCTCCGCCCTGGTGGTGCTCTGGTGCGTGGCCCGTACCGTGCGCGGGGCGCGGCGGCCTCTGACGCGGACCGCCGCCATCCTCCTCGGACTTCCGGTGATCGGCATCGCGGTCGCGGCGGTCGGCGCGAGCACCGCGTCCGCCGGGTCGACCGGCCTGGTGCGTTACCTGCAGATCTTCGTCCTCGTACCGGCCGCCGTCCTGATGCTCGTGCGCGACCGCCGCGACTTCCGTCTGGTGGCTTGGTCGCTCATCGCGCTCGCCCTGTTCCAGGGCTCGATCGGCGCCTATCAGTACGTCACGGGGACGGGCGCCTCTTACATGGGGTCGGACGTCAGGGCTGTGGGGACCTTCGGCGCGACGGACGTCATGGGCATGTCGACCGTGGTGTCGTACGGAGTGGTGTGCGCGGTAGCTCTCGCGCTCGGCCCGGCATCCCCGAAGCAGCGTCAGATGGCGCTGGTGTGCGCGCTGCTCCTGATGGTTCCGCTCGCGCTCTCCTTCAGCCGCGGCGCCTGGATCGCCACCGTCGTGGCGTGCGGTGCGCAGCTGGGGCTCGCGGGGGTGCGGTTGGCGCTGCGGTCCCTCGCGGTGGTGGCCGCCGCGGCTGTGGTCCTCGTGGGCGGGTTCGGCATCGGCACGCAGCTGCTGCAGGAGCGGATCACCAGCATCACGCAGGTGACCGACGCCCCCGACCAGTCGGTCACCGACCGGTACACGATGTGGGCCGCCGCGGTGGACATGTGGCGTGCCGAGCCGGTGTCGGGCGTCGGGCTCAAGGCCTTCCCCGACCACCGCGACAGCCACGCCTCGCTGGCGCTCTCGTCGGCAAGTGACACCGCGGGCGCGGGCGCCGAGTTCAGCCGTCAGCCGCTGCTCTCCCCGCACAACATGTATCTGCTCGTCCTCAGCGAGCAGGGGCTGCTCGGCCTGTGCACGCTGGTGGGCAGCTGGGCGGCCTTCCTGCTGCTCGGCCTGCGGCGGGTCGCCCGGGTGCGCGGGGGCGCGGGGGCCGACTGCGCGCTCGTCGCGTGCGGACTCCTTGTCTGGCAGTTGGTGGACTTCGCGTACGCCGACATCGGCGGGCCATCGACGGTGCTCATGGCCGTGGTCCTCGGGCTCGTGGCCTGGTGGGCGCTGTCCGACCGTGCCCTTGCGGCGCCGGTGCCGGGGGAGGTCCCGCGATGACCTCCACGACCCACTCCGTGGACGCGGGACCGGCCGGCAAGGTGCCCGCGCCGGCCACCGAGGCCGGGCCCGTCAAGGGCTCCGATCCCTCCAACGGCTTTCTCGCCAAGGCCGCTCTGGTCACCGCGGTCCTCACGGTGGCCGGATCGGTGCTCGGGCTCGTGCGTGACCAGGCGCTTGCCCACTTCTTCGGGGCGGGCTCCGAGACCGACGCCTTCCTCGTCGCGTGGACCGTCCCCGAGGTGGCCACCACGCTGCTCATCGAGGACGGCCTCGCGTTCGCCCTCGTACCCGCCTTCAGCATGGCGCTCGCCCGCCGCGGCCAGGGCGGCGCGCGGCGCGACCCGGTCCGCGCTCTCGTGGCCGCCTCGCTGCCCCGCCTGATGCTGGCCTCCGGGGTCGTCGCGCTGATCCTGATGGCAGGGGCGCCGGTCCTGGTGGACGTTCTCGCGCCGGGTCTGCCCGACCCGCGCCTCGCCGTGGACTGCACACTCCTTACGGCCACCTGCGTCTTCACGTTCGGCCTCGCCGGTTACTGCAGCGCGGCGCTGCGCGCCCACCGCCGGTTCGTGGCCCCCGCGGCCATCTATGTCTTCTACAACATCGGCATCATCACCGCGGTCTTCGTACTCGCCCCCCGCTACGGCGTCCGGGCGGCAGCCCTGGGCGTCGCGGTCGGCGGCGTACTCATGGTGCTCGTCCAGGCCCCCTCGCTCTGGCGGCAGCTCACCCGCGACACGGCGGACGCCCCGAACGAGAGCGCGGCGGGCCCCTCGGCCCCGGCGCTGATGGGCAGCACCGTCGTCGCCACCGTGCTCCTTTTCGCGCTGTGCCGGCAGTCGCAGGTGCTCATCGAGCGCTTCCTGGCGTCCTCGCTGCCCTCGGGGGCCATCTCGCACCTCAACTACGCCCAGAAAGTGGCGCAGGTGCCGATGATCCTCTCCCTGATGCTGTGCACGGTCACGCTCCCCGTCGTCGCGCGCGCCCTGGCCGATGGCGACGTCAAACGCGCCAGGTCGCGCGTCGAGCGGGACCTGGGCCTGGCCGGGTGCGTGGTGCTCCTCGGCACCGCCGTGGTGATCGCCTGCGCGCCGCAGCTCATCCAACTCATGTTCCAGCGGGGCGCGTTCACCGCCGCCGACACCGTCGCGACGGCGGCCGTGATGCGCGTGTACGCCTTGGGGCTCCTGGGCCACACGCTGGTGGGGGCCCTCGTCCGCTCCTACTTCTCCGGCGGCCGTGCCACGTGGTACCCGCTGGGCGCGATGGCGGTCGGGGTCACCGCGACGGCCGGGATCGGCAGCTGGGCGGTGGACCTGTGGGGCGTACGCGGCATCGCGCTCGCCAACGCGGCGGGGATCAGCGTCACGGCCTTCGTGCTGCTGTGCGGGATGGGTCCGCGCAATGTGCCGATCCGGGTCCGCCGGGTGGTGGGCGAACTGCTCAAGCCGGTGGCCGCGATGGTGTGCGCCACCGGCCTCGGCGGCGCCTTCGCGAGCCGCGTCGAATCGCCGGTCCTCGCCTTCGCCGTCGGCTCCTCCGTCGTCGTCGCCGTCTTCGTCCTGGTGCTCGGGGCCCTGAAGGCCCAGGCCTTCGAGCCCGTACTCCGCTCCGTCACATCCGCCACACGAAAGCTCACGCATGTCCGTTGACACAGCATTCGGTGAGACCTCCCGTTCCCGGCGCATGCGGCACTGGCTGCCCGAAGCGCCGATGTGGGTGGCGATGTACCACTCCGTGGACAACTGCGCCGACCGCGCGGACGACCCCTACAAGATCACCGTCACGCCCGAACGCCTCGCCGCCCAGCTG
Organism: Streptomyces rectiviolaceus; assembly: GCF_039533825.1. Lineage (NCBI taxonomy): Bacteria > Bacillati > Actinomycetota > Actinomycetes > Kitasatosporales > Streptomycetaceae > Streptomyces > Streptomyces rectiviolaceus. The sequence goes on along the minus strand of NZ_BAAAUG010000043.1, from coordinate 85,578 downwards.
CGCTGGCTGCGCCGCCAGGGCCTGCGCGGGGTGAGCATGACCCGGCTCCTCACGGCGCGCGCCCGCGGTGCGGGGCGCGGCCTGGTCGGCCTCACCTTCGACGACGGGTACGCCGACTTCGTCGACCACGCCCTGCCGCTCCTGCACCGCTACGACTTCGACGCCACCGTCTTCGTGCTCCCGGGCCGCCTCGCGGGCGACAACGCGTGGGATCCGCTGGGTCCGCGCAAACCGCTGCTCGGCGCGGAGGGCATCCGGCGCGCCGCCGCAGAGGGGATGGAGGTCGCCTCGCACGGCCTGACCCACGTCGACCTCACCGGGGCGGACGACCGGCTGCTGTGGCAGGAGACCAGCGGCAGCCGGGTCGCGCTCTCCGACCTCATCGGCCGTGAGGTGGAGGGCTTCTGCTATCCGTACGGCGCCGTCGACCGGCGGGTCGCCGAGACCGTACGAGCGGCCGGCTACCGCTACGCGTGCGCGATCTCCCCGGGCCCGCTGACCGGGGTGCACGCCCTGCCGCGCGTCCACATCGGGCAGGAGGACACCGCCCTGCGGCTCCAGCTGAAGCTGCGGCTGAGCCGGCTGCGCCGCCGTGCGGTCCGCGAACCGGCGGTGACCGAATGAGGGCCCTGCACATCATCACCGGTCTCGGGGTGGGCGGCGCGGAGCAGCAACTACGCCTTCTCCTGCGCCACTTGCCCGCCAGCTGCGACGTCGTGACCCTCACCAACCCCGGCCCGGTCGCCGAAGGGCTGACGGCCGACGGAGTGCGCGTCATCCACCTGGGCATGTCCGGCAACCGTGACGTGGGCGCCGTGCCCCGCCTCGCGAAGGTCATCCGCGGTGGTGGATACGACCTCGTGCACACCCACCTGTTCCGCGCCTGCCTGTACGGGCGTATCGCGGCCCGTCTGGCGGGGACGCGCGCCGTCGTGGCCACCGAACACTCCCTAGGCGACTCCCAGATGGAGGGGCGGCCGCTGACCGCGGGCGTCCGCGCGCTGTACCTGACCGGTGAGCGCCTGGGGCGGGCCACGGTCGCGGTGTCCCCGTCCGTGGCCGAGCGGCTCAGCCGGTGGGGGGTGCCCCGGCAGCGTATCCACGTCGTTCCGAACGGCATCGACGTGGAGCGGTTCCGCTTCGACCCGCGCGCCCGCGTCGACGTCCGCCGCCAATTGGGGCTTCCCGACGAGGCGTTCGTCGTCGGGGGAGTGGGGCGGCTGGCCCCGGGCAAGCGCTTCGACGTCCTGCTGCACGCCCTGGCCGCGCTGCCCCGGGACGCGCACCTGCTGCTGGTCGGCGGCGGCCCCGACGAGGCCGGGCTGCGCGCGGCTGCGACTCAACTGGGCGTTGCCGAACGGGTGGTGTTCGCGGGGGAGCGGCCTCATCTGTCCACGGAGACGGCCGACCTGCCGGCGCTCCTGGCCGCCATGGACGTCCTCGCGTCGCCGTCGCCAGAGGAGGCCTTCGGCCTTGCCGTCGTGGAGGGGCTCGCCGCCGGTCTGCCGGTGCTCTACGTCCGGTGCCCTGCCGTCGAGGACCTCCCGCAGGACGCGGCCACCGGCGCCGAGCGCGTCACGGGCGACCCGGATTCCTTCGCGCGGGCGCTGCTGCGGGTCCGGTCGGCGGGGCCGCGGCGGCGCCTCGCGCTTCAGGCCGCCGAGCACTACAGCATCACCCGCAGCGCAGCACAGCTGATGCACGTCTACGAGGCAGCTGCCTCCGGCTCGACCCCGAGAGTGAGTTCCTGATGACCGATACCCTCAGCAGGCGGCACCGCCCGGCCGGTCACCCGGCCCCGATGCTTGCCCGCGTGAAGCGACTGCCCGCGTGGTGGCTCCTGCCGGCGGGCGCCGTGCTCGGCGCCCTGACCGGCGGCGTGTACGGCGCGGTGAAGACACCCCAGTACACCGCGACGAGTTATGTGATCGCGGTCCCGGAGAAGGGCTCCGACCCGACCGCCGCGCTGGGCTTCGCCACGGCGTACGGCCGGGTCGCCACGCAGGTCGCGGTGCTCGGCGACGCCCAGGTGGAGTCGGGGGTCTCGCCGCAGACGCTGCGCGAGAGCGTGCAGGCGGCCACCTCGCCCGACGCCCCGATGATCTCCATCGCGGCGACCGCGGCCAAGCCCGGCAAGGCGGCCGACATCGCCAACGCGGTGTCGCGCTCCCTGACCAACAACGCCAACCACACCAAGGACAGCACGCGGGTGCGCCTCCTGCAGCTCTCGCGCGCGGTCAAGCCCCAGGCCCCCGCGTCGGCGGCGCCTCCCATGACCGCCCTGGTGGGCGGCTGCGCGGGCGGCCTGCTCGGCGGGCTCACCCTGCTCGTGCGCCCCCGGCGCGGCGAGGATGCCGCACCGGCCTCGGTGCCGGGCCCCGCCCAGTCCGCCGATATCGACCGGGACAGGTGATGGGGGTGGCCGACAGCGCACTGACCGTCGAACTCTGCACGGACGAGGCGGAGTTCGGGAGCCTGGCGGCGGCATGGGCCAGGCTGCACCGCAGGTGCGGGACGGCCACGCCGTTCCAGAGCCACGCGTGGCTGCACTCGTGGTGGCTCTCCTACGGCAGCCGCGGGCGGCTCCGCGTGGTCCTCGTGCGCAGGGACGGCGACCTCGTCGCGGCGGCGCCGCTGATGCGCGCGTACCTGCCGCTCCCGGCGCTCGTGCCGCTGGGCGGGGCGATCTCCGACTTCACCGACGTGCTGCTCGACGACGCGTTCGCCGACGAGGCCGCCGACGCCCTGGCCGACGGCCTGTCGAAACTGGCCCGCGGCGCTCTGATCGACTTCCGCGAGGTCCGGTCAGGGGCGGCGGTGGAGCGCATCTACGAACGCTGGCGCGGACCCCGGCTGCGCCTCGTGGACTCGGTCTGCCTGGAGCTGCCCGCGGCCTCGATGGAGGAGCTGCTCGGGCGTCTTCCCGCACCGCGGGCTCAGCGGGCGCGCGCCAAGATCCGGAAGCTGGACGCGCTGGGCGTCGAGCGGCGGATCGTACGCCACGACGAGGTGGACGCCTCGGTGCGCACGCTTCTGCGCCTGCACCAACTCCAGTGGCAGGGACGGAAGGTGACGTCCGAGCACCTCCAGCCGCGGTTCTCCGAGCACCTGATCAGGTCGGTGGGGCTCATGGTCAGGGCGGGCGACGCGGTGGTCACCGAGTTCCGGCTCGACGACGCCGTGGTGGCCGCCGATCTGACCCTGCTCTCGCCCCACCTGGTCGGCGGCTATCTCTACGGGGCGCATCCACAGCTGCGGGAGCGGAAGGTGGACGTGGCGACGATGCTCCTGAACGCCTGCACGGAGCACGCCGAGGGCGACCGGAGCCGTGTCCTCAGCCTCCTGCGCGGCAACGAACCGTACAAGCACCACTGGCGCCCGGAGGCGGTCACCAACCACCGGCTGCTGCTCGCCCGCCGGCGCACCGCCCCCGTGCTGCGGGCCGCCGCGTGGGACGCGGCCGCCCGCAGCCGGGGCAAGGAGTTCCTGCGGAAGCGCAGGGAACGCCGGGAACACCAGGAACGCCAGGAACGGTCCTGACGCTCTCTTCTAGGGCCGCTTGTACCAGTCGAGGCGCATGCACAGCTTGCCGCCGAGCCAGTGCTCGACCCAGTCGCCGAGGTTCAGCGGGGAACAGTTCGGCGGTGTCGTGGGCCGTGTCGGCTCCGGGGCGGTCGGCCCGGTGTCCGTACGGCCGAAGAGCAGGGACCGGTAGGCCTTGGACGACTTGGGATTGTCGTCGCACTGCCACACGCCGTGCGGACAGTAATCGGTGACGGTGTTGTACAGCGGTTTGTGCTCGTCCATCCAGGCGAGCATTTTCCGCATGTATGCGTCGTTGTCGCCGTTGCGGAAGAGCCCCCATTCCGGATAGGAGATCTCCTTGCCGTGGGCCTTCGCGAATTCCACGTGCTTCTTCAGGCCGTACGGCTCGCTGACCTGCTCGGCGAATTCGGTACCCGTCGGCTGGTCGTACGAGTCCATGCCCACGATGTCCACGACGTCGTCACCGGGATAACACTGCGTCCAGGGAATGGCGTCCCGGCCCCTGTTCGGCGCGAAGTCGAACTTGAACTTCTGGCCCGGCACCGAACGCATCGTCGTGACGATGCGTTTCCAGTACTTCTTCCAGGCCTCAGGGTCGGGACCACAACGATGGGTGTACGTGGTGCCGTTCATCTCCCAGCCGAGCACCACGACGGTGTCCGGCACCTTGAGCTTCACGAGCCGTTCGGCGAGGGCGCGGTAATGCTCGTCGAAATCGCCCGCGGCGCCCCGGCGGAGCAGCGAACGGACCTCCCAGTCGCCGACGCGGTCCTCGTTGCGCTCCATCATGGGGACGTTGAGCACGAAGAGCCGGTCGTCCTTCTCGCGCCGCCACTCGGCCCAGCTCTCGAGGAAGTTCGGCGCCCCCTCGATATTGCTCCACCGGTCGCCCGGCAGGTAGGTGTGCCCCACGCGCAGCTCGGCGCCGCCCAGCCATTTGCTGAGCTCGGCCATGCGCTCCACGCCCTGGGGCCCGTAGGTGAGGTAGGCGCCGAAGGCGGGGTTCTTGGCGGCGGGTACGGCAGGTACGGCAGGTACGGCGGGGGCAGCAGGGACAGCCGGGACGGATGGGACGGCCGGTGTGTCCGGAGTGATCGGGGTCGCCGGGGTGGCCGCGGAAGGGGACGGGACAGGCGCCGCCGTCGGCAGCCCGGGCAGCCGGACCGGTGGATCGGGATCCTGCCCGGCTCCCCACGCGTAGCCCGGTCCGACGGCGAGCGCTGCCGATACGACGATTCCGGTGGCAACGAATGCCATCCGTCTACTGGTGGTCCGGCGTCTCTGCAAAGCCATGGCCGCTCCTCATGCTGCCCTCCATCTACTGACACTCAGTCATATGTATTTCTATTGCGCCAATCGAGCCCCTAATCCTTTGGGCGTGCCCATCGCCCGCATGGGGGATCGAATTGAGAGGATTTGGCCGTGCTGACTCTCGACACCCGAATCCCCGCGGTTCTGCTGCGGATCGACCGGAACCCCTTTCATCACGGCACGCTCGGAGCTGTTCGGTCACTGGGCCGTGCGGGAGTGGAGGTGCATGTGGCGGCCGCGGATTCCGCGGAAAGCCCGGTGCGCAGATCCCGCTATCTGCACCAGACGCACCCTCCGCCGCCGCCGGGTGCGTCACTCCAGGAAATCGCCGCCGTATTGCGCCGCATCTCCCACCGGGTGGCCCGGCCGTCCGTACTCATTCCGATGGACGATGCTGGCGCCCTCGCGATCGGGTGGCTGCAGAAAGAACTGGCCGACGCCTATCTCCTGCCGGACCAGGCGACCGGACTCGCGGAACGGGTGGCGGACAAGGCGACGCTGGCCCAGGTGTGCGCCTCGGTCGACATTCCCCAGCCGGTGACGCTCCTGCCGGAATCCCTGGCTCAAGTCAGCGCCGCGGTACGTCGGTTGGGGCTCCCCGTGGTGGCGAAGTGGAGCCGCCCCTGGCTGCTCCCCGCCGGGACGGATCTGCGCAGCACGGTCCTGGTGCGGTCGGCGGGTCAGGCCCAGGAGCTCTACCGGCGGAGCGAGGAGGCGGGCAGCCGCCTCCTGCTGCAGGCCTTCCTGCCGGACGGCCCCGGCCGCGACTGGTTCGTCCACGGATACGTCGACCGGGCGGGAGCCGTGCGCGGCGGCGGCTCCGGCCGCAAGCACCGCTCCTGGCCGCGCGGGGCGGGCCTGACGGCGGTGGGCGAGTGGACGCCGGACCCGGGGCTGCGGGCCTGCGCGGAGAGACTCGTCGGCACGCTGGGCTACCGGGGCATCTTCGACCTCGACTTCCGGGTGGACTCCGCGACGGGCGAGCACTGCCTGCTCGACTTCAACCCGCGGCCCGGCGCCCAGTTCCGTCTGTTCGCCGACGGCGCCGACCTGGACGTGGTGCGCGCCCAGCACCTGGACATGACGCACCGCCCGCTGCCGGCCGCCGCCGTTCTCTCGGGCCGCTCGTTCGTCGTGGAGAACTACTCCCCGCTGACCGCGCTGCGCGTCCTGATGACGGCGGGGCCCGCCTCCACCGCCGCACACCGCCGCGAGCTGGCCTGGCACGCCCAGGACGACATGGCTCCCGCGCTCGCCATGTGGGTGCTGTGGTGCCGGCACGTGACGCGGCGGCTGTTCGGCCGGCTGAGGCGGGCGGTACGTCCCACCGGGCCGCCGGGGGAGGAGGTGCGGGTGCGGATGGTGCGCCAGGCGGGGGCGCCTGACGGCTCCGGCCGCGCCGACGACGCCCGTATCGACGACGAGAGAGCGAGCAGTTGCTGATGTATGACCTGTTGGTTGTCGGAGCCGGCCCCTACGGCCTCTCCATCGCGTCACACGCCGCCGATGCCGGACTCGACGTACGCGTCTTCGGCAGGCCCATGGCGTCCTGGCGCGACCACATGCCCCGGGGCATGTTCCTGAAGTCGGAGCCCTGGGCGTCGAACCTCTCCGACCCCCGGCGCCGCTACGGCCTGGCCGAGTACTGCGCACGCAACGGGATGCGGGCGCGGCACGGCGAGCCGATCTCCGTGGCGACGTTCGCCTCGTACGGCCTGTGGTTCGCGCAGCACGCCGTACCGGACGTCGACGAACGCATGGTGGCGTCGGTCGGCGCATGTCCCGGGGGGTTCGAGGTGGTCACGGAGGACGGTCAGACCATCCGCGGCCGCACGGTGGCCCTGGCCGTCGGAGTGATCCCCTTCGTCGAGATCCCCTCGGCCCTGCACGGGCTCGGCAAGGACCACGTCTCGCACAGCAGCCACCACCGGGACCTGGGCCGCTTCCGCGACAAGGACGTCACGGTGATCGGCGGGGGCCAGGCCGCCCTGGAGACCGCGGCGCTCCTCGCCGAGCAGGGCACGCGCGTACGAGTCCTGGCCCGGTCGCACCAGCTGAACTGGAACAGCGTGCCCCCGGCGTGGAAGCGCCCGTGGCGTGAGTCCGCCCGCGCTCCGCACAGCGGCCTCGGCTGCGGATGGCGCAACTGGTTCTACGCCGAGGTCCCGGGCGGCTTCCGGCGGCTCCCCGAGGCCACCCGCGCCCGCATCTCGGCGACGGCGCTCGGCCCCGCGGGTGCCTGGTGGGTGCGCGACCGGGTCGAGTCACGCGTCGAGGTGCTGCTCGGCCACGAGGTCGCCACGGCTTCGGTGGCGCGGGGCCGGGTGCGTCTTCAGGCCGTGGGCAACGCGAGCGGCGGCCCGGAGTTCGAGACCGACCATGTCATCGCGGCCACCGGCTTCAAGGCCACGAGCGCCCGCCTTGGCCTGCTGGCCCCCGAGCTGCGCGGCAGCCTGGCGGTGAACGCCGCCGATGAGCCCTACGCCTCCGTCGAGTTCGAGTCCTCGTACCCCGGTCTGTTCCTGGCGGGCCTGGTGACGGCGTCCAGCTTCGGCCCGGCCATGCGCTTCGTGCACGGGGCCTCTTTCACGGCGGGGAGGCTGGTGCGGGGCGTCCGGCGGAGCCTGCGGCGGGGGCCGGTGGGGCCCGCGGTCCCGGAGCCGGTCGGTGCGCCCGGCCGCCGGACACCCATGGGCGCCGTCAAGCGCTGAGCGGGAGACCCCGCTGTCGGGAACTCGATCAGGTGATGCCGTCGGCGAACGGGTGAATCGGTTCTTCGGTGGCGGCGATCAGGTGGTGGACTCTGTCGTCATGGGACGGGCCTGGTTGCCCTCCGCCAGCCGTGGGCGTCTTCGCCGTAGGTAGGCAACCCCCCTCAGCGGGCCGGCCCCCCTCCCGTTCTGGCGGGGAAGAGACCTTCGGGTGTCTCTTCCCCGCCAGCGGCTTGTCCGGGTGGACTAGCGGCCGGATGAGGCGCGCCCCCTGCGGTACAGAATCCCTCCGCCGATCAGCAGAGCGGCACTGGCCGCGGTCGCGGCCAGGAGGTCCTGGTCGCTTCCGGTCTCCGCGAGCCGGGCGGCGGTGTCCGGCGCCCGGCTCGCGGAGACGGCCGACGACACCTGCCGGTCGACCGAGGACGCGACGTGCTGCGGAGGCTGCCCGGCCTTCGCCGGCGGGACGGCTCGGTCGGCCGGCGGATCGAAGGACCGGGGAGGCCCGTCGGGCGAGTGAGGCGTCTCATGCTGCGGGGGCGTCGGCGCGGGTGCTCCGTTGGCGCAGTTGTTGCCGAAGGCCGGGTTCAGCAGGGCGACCACGTCCACGGTGTTGCCGCAGGCGTTGACCGGAACGTCGGCGGGCGCCTGCGCGTTGTTGCCCGACAGGATGCCGGGCGACTGCCTGGCCTCGCTCTCGGCCAGCGACTGGGTGCCCGCGTGCGTGCCCGGGTTCGCGTCCGAGTGCCCGCCCGAGTGCCCGCCCGGGCGGGAGTCAGGGCGCGAGTCGGGGCGCGAGTCCGTGTCCGGGGTGTGGCCGTACCCGGGTCCGTCGTCCGTCCTGCCGGCCGCCCGCTCCTGCGTCGCCGCTCGTTCGGGAGCGCTCGCGTGCTCCTTCGAAGGAGCCCCGGAGTTCGCGCAGTTGTTGCCGAAGGTCGGGTTCAGCGCAGCGGCCGCGTCCGCGGTGTTGCCGCAGGCGTTGACCGGAACCTCCACGGGAGCCTGGACGCTGTTCCCCGACAAGACCCCGGGCGAATCCGCCGCGACCGCGTCCCCGCCCGCGGCGAACGCGTTCGAGCCGGACAGGGAGAGGATGCTGGTCGCGGCCGCGGTCGCGAGCATCCCTTTACCAATGACCTGTCGCAATGTGGTTGTCTTTCTCTGAGCAGTGGAAAAGCCGGCCTTGGAGTCGAAGCGACAGTCCAAGGCCGGCCATGGGTCAGCCTGGTGGCTGGGTGCTATCAGGTGTTGGCGCAGGTGTTGCCGAACGCCGGGTTCAGCAGGGCGATCACGTTCACGCTGTTGCCGCACACGTTGACGGGAACGTGGACCGGGACCTGGATGACGTTGCCGGAGAGAACGCCCGGGGACCCGACGGCCGCACCCTCGGCGCCGGCGTCGGCGAACGCGGGAGCCGCCATGCTCATGGCCATCACGACACCAGCGATGATCGTTGCGCTCTTCTTGTGCTTCACAGATGTTCCCTTCTCTGTGGTCATGCCGATCTGGCAGTCGAAACCGAGCGAGCGCCTCACGTACGCCTCGCACCATGACCCGCAGTAAGCAAACGAGTTGACGGTCCGGAAGAAACCGCCGGTTTCAACCAATCGGGAAATTCACCCGAATTACCGCATTGAAAAATGAAGAAGCCCGGGCTGTCGAAACCTGAAGCAGGCAGGCAGCCCGAGCGATCCTCACGCCGGCAGATCAGCCGTTGAGCTCTCCGTTCCCGGACAGGACCGGGATGTCGTTCAGGATGTGCGACAGCGGCTCGTCGCCCTTGGCCTGCGTGGAGTTCTCGGTGCACTGCTGGTTCTGCGGCGCCGACAGGATCGGGATGTCCTGGACTCCGACGTTCACGAGCGCGACGAGCGACTGGAGGTTCGCCTTGACCGGGAGACCGATACAGGGCTTGTTCAGCGAACCCTGGACGAGGGAGAGCTGGGGGCTCATGTTGCCGTGCGTCGAGGAGTTGCCGTACGCCTGCTCGCTGCCGTTACCGCTCAGGGAGGTGGTGCCGTGGTCGTCACCGATGGCCAGCGCCGACGGGGCCGCGGCAGCGGACATGCCGACGACGGAAACGGCAACCGCCGCCGTGGCCATAGCCTTCTTCATCATTTTGTGTGTTCCTTTTCTGGCAGAAGCTCGAGTCACTGCGCGCTGCCCAACCGGTTCGCAGGAGTTTGAGTTTCGGGGCTTCACTCGGTTGGGGCCCGCACCCGCCCCGTATTGGGCCAATGGAGTGAATCGGAGCAACTAAGGGCGGTGCGTGGAGTTAATCAGCACGCTCCGGCGAACGGGGTTTCTCCAGAAGGGAATTACTTGTGATCAAGAAGGGTATGGCTGCAGCCGCGGTTGCCGTCTCCGTCGTCGGCATGTCGGCCGCCGCAGCTCCGTCGGCGATGGCCATCGGCGACGACCACGGCACCACGTCGCTCAGCGGCAACGGCGCCCAGCAGGCGTACGGCAACTCCGCCACGTACGGAAACATGAGCCCGCAGATGGCGCTCATCCAGGGCTCGCTGAACAAGCCCTGCATCGGTCTCCCGGTCAAGGCGAACCTCCAGTCGCTCGTCGCGCTCGTGAACGTCGGAGTCCAGGACATCCCGATCCTGTCGGCCCCGCAGAACCAGCAGTGCACCGAGAACTCCACGCAGGCCAAGGGCGACGAGCCGCTGTCGCACATCCTGTCCGACATCCCGGTCCTGTCCGGGAACGGGAAGGGCAACAGCTGATCCCCCACGCATTGCACAGCGGGCCGCCGTTCACCGGCGGCCCGCTGCCGCGTTCCACACCCTCCGCGCGCTCAGCCCCGGGGCCAGTGGTCGCGCGACATGAGAGCTCTCCATTCCCGGTCCGGGCGGCCCGGAACGGTTTTGCCCTGCCGTTCCCAGGAAGCCTGCAGCGACGTGAAGATGGGGTCATCGACGCGGCTTTCCGGAGAATTCCTGCTCACCGGGATGAGGCCCTGCCGCTTCCATTGATGCCTGAAGTCAGCCATGTTCCCTCGCCATCGACGGGCGTGTGTCGAGCCATCTGTTCCAGGTGTGGAATCCGGGGAAACCGAACAGCTTAGGGCGAACGAGTTGTTGTTCCTGCGTGCCGCGAACTCCCACGCCCCGTAGTGCCGTCGAGCGGTTTACCGTTTCTTCGTCCCGGTTCCCCCGCAGCGGAGTTCAGCTTGCGTACTCACCTCTACTCACCGGCCGGATCCCGGCGTACGCGAAGGCTGCGTCTCGCCATTCCGGGGCTTCTTCTGGTCGCCGCCGCAGTGGGAATGGGAAATGCCACGGCGCTGCCGCTCCCTGTGCAACGCGTCGATGTCTTCGGCGACATGAAGAATCGACCGAACGAGGGAAGCGGTACGAATATCCTCCTGATGGGAACGGACGGCCGCGACACCATCACGCGCCAGGAGAAGCGCGACTTTCGCGCGGGCGGAGTCGCCTGCGACTGCACCGACACGCTCATGCTGGTGCACGTCTCCGAGGCGCAGGACCGCGTCAGCGTCGTCAGCCTCCCCAGGGACTCCTACGCCGACATCCCGGCGCACCGCGACAAGACCACGGGACGAGCACGCCCGGCGCGCCCGGGGAAGATCAACGGCGCCTACGCGCAAGGCGGTCCCGCGCTGTCGGTGCGGACGGTCGAGGGGATGACCGACGTTCGCGTCGACCGGTATCTGCAACTCGACTTCCGGCGTTTCATCGACAGCGTCGACACGGTCGGCGGCGTGCGGGTCTGCACGCCCCGCCCTCTCAAGGACAAGACGACGAAGCTCGACCTCGCGCCCGGCAGCCATCTGCTCAACGGCGGCCGGTCCTTGCAGTACGTCCGCTCCCGGCACGTGGACACCAGCGCCGACTTCGGGCGGATCCAGCGCCAGCAGCGCTTCCTCGTCGCCGCGCTGCGCGGCCTACGTACCCAGAACGTCCTGGCCGACCCGGGAAGGGCGGCACGGCTCGGCGGGTTGCTGGCCGGCGCGGCGCGGGTCGACCGGGGGTTCAGCACCGAGCAGATCCTGACGCTCGCGACGCGGCTCGGCAGCCTCCCGGCGTCGTCCATGGAGTTCACCACGGTGCCGGTCAGCGGCTTCAGCAAGACGCTGAACGGCTCTCTCCAGTGGGACAGGGCCAAGGCCCGCGAGGTCTTCACGGCTCTCAAGCAGGACAGACCCCTGACGCACCCCGACTCGGGGGCCAGGCTGAGCGATCCACCGCGGTTCGGCAGCCCGGCGACCGTACGCGGGGACACCCTGGATTGCGGTTGACGGCCGTCCGATTACTAGGCCAGGCGGGTCGAAGGTCGCAACCATCGCCGTGTCAGGCAGTTGATCATCACGCGGCTCTGCCAAGGGAGCCCGCTCTTGAAGGGAATCAAAATGAAGAAGCTGTGGGCATCCGCGGCCGTTGCCGCCTCTGTCGCCGGAATCTCGGCGGGAATGGCCCCCCAGGCCATGGCGATCGGTGACGACCAGGGCACGACGTCCCTGAGCGGCAACGGGTCCGAGACGGCGTTCGGCAACTCCGCGACCAAGGGCAACCAGAGCCCCCAGCTCACGCTCGTCCAGGGCACGCTGAACAAGCCCTGCATCGGCCTCCCGGTCAAGGCGAACATCCAGTCGATCCTGGCGCTCGTGAACGTCGGAGTCCAGGACATCCCGATCCTGTCGGCCCCGCAGAACCAGCAGTGCACCGAGAACTCGACGCAAGCCAAGGGCGACGAGCCGCTGTCGCACATCCTGTCCGACATCCCGGTCCTGTCCGGCAACGGCGCCGGCAACGGCTGACCTTGCCCCTGGGGCCGGCCGTCGTCGTGCCGGCCGGCCCCTTCGGCTTCCCCCGTGTCGCCTCCACCGTGTGGGGGCGACACGCCGGGGGTAGGGGCTCGGCGTGATGGAACTCGCCGAGATGATCGCGCAGTTACGTGCCACCGCGGGGTCTTGAGGCGGCGCGGGTCGCCGAAGTGCTGGTGGAGAGGGCGGGCCCGCAGCCCGGGCGGCGTGGGTCCGGCTACCGCGTGGGGGACAGGTCCGTGCTGACCGCCGCACATGTGGTCACCGGAGCGGTGACGTCCGTGCGGGTGCGCTTCGACGCCGATCTGCCGGGGGAGTGGAGCGCGGACGTACGCGTCGTGCTGCTCGCCGAGGCCGCGGACGTCGCGCTCCTGGAGATCATGACGACACCACCCGGTGCCGGGGGCATCGAGAGGCCTCGCTACGCGGCCGTGCCCGAGAGCGATGTGGTGCTTCCCGTCAGCGCGATGGGCTTTCCCCGTTTCAAGCTGCGGGACGACAGCATGCGCCTTCTCGATGACGGTGCTCCCAGTCAGTACCGGGACTCCTGCCATGCCTCGGGGACCGTCTCCGTCCTGTCCAACCGCCGCGAGGGCACACTCGAACTGGCCGTTCTCGCGCCGCGCGCGGACCCCGAGGAAGGGCGTTCCCCCTGGGAGGGGATGTCCGGCGCGGTGGTCTGGTCCGGCGGTGCCGTGATCGGTGTGATCAGCGCCCACCACCGCTCGGACGGTCTGGGGCGGCTCGCGGCCAGCAGGGTGGAGCACTGGTACGACGTGCTGTCCTGCGCCGAGTTGGCGCGCCTGGGCCGGGACGCGGGTCTTCCCGAGCGCGGAGGGCTAGGTTCCGCGGGAGACCCGGAGGGTTCGGCGGCCCCCGCGAGCCTGGCCGCTCTCCCCTCTGACCTGCCGTTGCGTGAACTCATGGGGCTCGTGGACGCCTTGGTGCAGATTCCGGTCCTGAGTGACGCGAACGGCCTGGGTCTCGTACTCGCCAGCATCGACGCGGAGATCGCCGCGAACCGGCCGAGGGACTCCCGGCTCAGGATGGACATCTACGGCATCGTGCGCACCTGTCTGCGCTATCGGGGCACACTCGATCAGCTCCTGGAGACGGTTCGACTTCTGGAGGGGCAGTCGACGGAAGTGGCCCAAGTCGACCGCGAAGCCGCTCAACTGGCCAAGCGATACTGCTGACTTGATGTCGGGCACGGCTCGGACGCGGGGTTTCGCAGCGTGCCGTGCTGGGTCATCATGAAGGGGAAAGGGACTGAGCATGCACGGAATCACGGGAGGGGACTTGGCAGCCGTGGAGCAATCGATGCCTGCCGTCGAGTCCGATCTCGTAGATCTCTCGGGGGTTTCTCTTGAAGCGCTGCTTTCCATGGACGGCAGCGCCATCGCGGGGTCGCTTGAACCCCTGCTGCGGCACATCGACGACGCCCGCGCCGTCACGATGTCGTACAGCCCCTCCCGCTTCGACTGACGGGCCGTGGGGCGTCCATGGCGGATAGCCGCACGGCGGACGAAGGCCTGACGTTCCATCGGCTTTCGGCGCCCAGCGTCCTCGCGCTCGCGCGGGGCGAGGGCGGCAGAGCGGCCGTGGAGGAGCTCCTCACCGCCGAGCGCAGCCGCCGCCTGCTGCTCCTGCGGGCCCTCGCCGACGGCCTGAGCGGCGGCGACCCGCCGCAGCCCGCGGGGACGGAACCCATGTCGCAGGGGGCGGCCCTGGCTCTGCTCGGACGCACCCAACGGCACGCGCCCCAGGCGTTCGAGGACATCCTGATGTGCCCGCACACCGGCATGTGGCTGTCGGTCGCCCTGCGCAGGATGCGGGGCGCGACGGCCTACGAGGACGCGCCCCTGTGGGTGGTCGTGGGGCACCTGTCGGCGCTGGCCGCCCCGGTGGAGGCCGCCC
>NZ_BAAAUG010000043.1:12709-71281 GCF_039533825.1 Streptomyces rectiviolaceus | reverse complement strand
CGTCACCGTCCCGGCCCGCCAGGGCCTGGTGCCGCTGCCCACCCTGGGCTGCGCGGTGCTCGCGGACACGGCGGAGCCGTGGGGCACGGCACAGGTCGATGCGCGGGACGGGCGGCTGCGGATCACCGGCCGTCGGCAGACGGTGACGGCCGGGCCCCAGTGGTCGCGGGCCGCGCCGGGCTGGCACGCGGTGCGCCGCCTCGAACTGGGCGGCACGGGTGGTACGGGCGGTACGGACGACACGGGCGGCGCTGGCGGCACGGGATCCGGAAAGTCTCTTGTGCTCGACGAGTTGGACCCCTATCGCACCTTCCCGTACCCGAGCCCGCCCCACCTCCTGTCCACCGCCGAGGCGCGGACCTGGCAGGACCTGCTCAGGGACGCGTGGGAGATCCTGCGGCGCGACGAGCCGGAGAGCGCGGAGGCGATGCGCGCCGGGCTGATGTCGCTGGCCCCCACACCGGCCAGAGAAAGGTATCGGCCACACAGTGTCACGGCCGGGGACGCGTTCGGTGGCGTGATGGCGTCGCGGCCGGACGACGTCGCACAGCTCGCCGCCACGCTGGTGCACGAGTTCCAGCACACCAAGCTGGGCGGCCTGATCCATCTGGGGCCGCTGAGCACGCCACCGGACCCGCAGGGCGCGCGCGAGCAGCTCTTCTACGCTCCCTGGCGGGACGATCCGCGGCCGCTGAGCGGGCTGCTTCAGGGGATCTACGCCTTCGCGGGCGTCGCCCGGTTCTGGCGTGCCCACCGGCACGCCGCCGAAGCCGCGCAGGCCCCGATGGCGCACTTCGAGTTCGCGCTGTGGCGCGCCCAGGTGGCGTCCACCGTGGAGCTCGTCCACCGACACGAACACCTGACACCGCTGGGGCGGCGGCTCCTCGGCGCGCTGCGCGGTCGATGCGTGGAGTGGATGGCCGAGCCGGTGCCGGCCGCCGAGCTCGCCCTGGCACAGGAGGTGGCGGCCGACCACCGCGCCCGCTGGCGCGCGCATCATCTGCGGCCTGAAGCCTCGGCCGTGGAGGAGGCCCTGCGGGCCTGGCGGCGGGGCGACGCCCGGCCCCCGGCCGCGCTCGCCGCGCGACCCGAGCTCGTCCCGGACGCCGAGCCCCGCTATCTCGACACCGCGGCCGTCCTGGCCCGCTACCGCCTGGGCGACCCCTCGGCCGATCCGAGCGACGTCGAGGGGTCCTGCGTCGCCGACCTGCTGCTCGCGCGGGGCGACCTGGATGGCGCGCGGGACGCGTTCGTCGCCCAACTCACCGGCAAGGAAGCACCGTTCGCTGCCTGGGCGGGGCTGGGGCGGGCCCTTGCCGGAATGCCGGAGCAGCGGGACGCGTCCCGCCTTCTGTGCCACTTCCCGGAACGGGCCTGCGCCGTACAGAGCGCACTGGAACGTGCCACGGGGCAGCGAGCCGACCCGGTGGAGCTGGCGCGGTGGCTGGGGCGGGGCGGGGCGGCCGAGGGCTAGCGAGCCGAGGGCTAGCGGGGCGGGGGCTTCACGAGCCCCCGCCGCGACGAGCGGTACGGGCGGGCTACAGCGGTACGGGGTCGATGTCGCAGTTGGCGCGCTGCCCCGCCTTGGCCTGGACGGTGGCCGGGTGCGGAGCGGCATGCTCCGAGCGGAGCCGGGGCTCGTCGAGCACGCGCTCCATCCGCGCCAGCGTGTCGGCCCGCACCGCGGCTCCGTCGGCCTCCTCGCCCAGCGCGGTGAGGTCCGCCGCCAGGTTGATGGCACAGGCGAGCGTGGTGGGGTGGTCCTCGCCGAGCGTGGCCCGGCAGCGCTCCAGGGTCTCCTGGCCGAGCACGCGGGCCGAGCCGTGGTCGCCGAGCGCCGCCTGATCGCTGGCCAGGTTGATGGCGCAGGCCAGGGCGATGGGGTGGGCCGGGCCGAGCCGTTCGGTGAGGGAGGAGAGGGCCGCTTCGTCGAGCCGGCGCGCCTCGTCGGGATTGCCGAGCAGACGCAGCGTCACCGCGAGGTCGATGTCGGCGGCCAGTACGTGGGGGTGGTCGGGGTCGAAGATGTCGCGGTACCCCCGGCACGCCTTGACACCCCGCTCGCGTGCCGCCTGGAGGTCGCCGTTCTCGCGCAGTGCGATGGACAGGGTCAGGGCGGCGGAGAGGGACTGCGGGTGGTTGTCGCCGTACCGGCGGGTGAAGCGGGAGCTGGCGTCGGTGGCCAGTTCCAGGGACTTGGCGTGGTCGCCCTCCTTGCGGCAGGCCTCGCTGAGCTGGCGCACCGTGCCGATGGTGGCGGGGTTGCCGCGGCCGAAGACCTCGCGGTAGGCGATCATGACGGCTTCCTGGCGGGCGCGCGCGCCGACGTAGTCCCCTGTCTCGCGCATGTCGATGGCGACGTTGAGCTCGGTGTGCAGCGTCTGCTGATGGTCCTGGCCGAGCACCCGCAGCTTCAACGCCAGGGTCTGCTGGTCGAGTTCGTAGGCCTGGCGGTAGTCCCCCATCAGGCGCAGGCTCACCGCGAGGTTGTGGGCGGTGTTCAGGGTGGTCGGGTCCTCTTCGCCGAAGGCCCTGCGTGCCCGCTCGTACACCGTGGCGTCCAGCTGGGCGCCGAGGGCGAAGTCTCCTTCGACACGTCGCACGGCGGCCTCGAAGTTGATCGCGTCCAGGGCGTCCTCGCGGGCGTCCTCACGGCCGGCCGGGGCCGTGCGCTCGTAGATCGCCCTGATCTGGTCCACAAGGGCCGCGGCCTCGCGGTGGCGGCCGACGCTCCAGTAGAAGAAGCCCAGCTTCTGCCCCATGATGAGCGTCATCTGGTCTTCCTCGCCGAAGACGTCCCGCCAGGTCGCCCAGGCCCGCTCGGAGAAGTCGAGCGCCACGTCGTGGTCGCCCCAGTGGTAGAGGTACAGGGCGACGTTCAGGACGAGCTGGCGCACCCAGGGCTGGTCCGACTTGATCGCCTCGGAGGCGATGACGTGGCTGTACAGCTCCGCGTAGCGGGGCCAGTTGGCCGGGGCCACCGGGGACTTGGGGTCGGCGGCGGCCAGCAGGGTGTGGGCGCCGTGGCGCATCCGGACCTGCTCCTCGGGGGTCATGCGGTTGTTCAGGACGAGCTGGACGAGGCGGTGCATCTCGATGGAGTTCGTACGGTGGTCGATGCGGGCGAGGGAGTAGCGGTTCACCTCCCTTATGGCGCGCGCGAGCCGCATCGGGTCGTTCAGCGTCGCGTCGAGCTCGGGGAAGATGCTGCTGTTCCCGAGGCCGGAGAAGATGGACCGCGAGATCGGGTCCGGCGCGAAGTACGAGCAGAGCTGCAGCAGACGCAGGGCCGAGGGGCTGCGGGTCTCCAGGTGGTCGAGGGAGACGTTCCAGGCGGCGGCGACCGGCAGTTGGTAGTCCGGGGGCGGGGACGTCTCCAGGAGTTCGGTGCGCTTACTCTCGAAGAGGCGCAGATACTCGGACGCGGGCATGCCCGTCTCCGCGCGCCACGCGGCGGCCTGCTCCAGGGCGAGCGGCAGGTCTCCCAGCGCCTCGGCAAGCCGGTCGGCCTCGTCCTCCTGGAGGGGCGGCCCGGAATGGCGAAGGAGTTCCTTGCTCTCCTCGCGCGTGAAGACGTCCACCTCGAGCGAGCCGCCGACCAGACCCCACCGCCTGTTGCGGGAGGTCACCAGGATCGTGCCGTTGCCTCCGGTGGGGAAGTAGTGGCGTACCTGCTCGGGGTTGTCGGCGTTGTCGAAGATCAGCAGCCAGCGCGAGAAGGGGCGGCCCTCGCGAAGGGCCTCACGCACCGCGGGTCCCGCGATGTTCGCCTCGGTGCTGGTCTCAAGGCCCAGGCGCCCGGCCAGTTCCACCAGGGCCTGACCGATCTGGCCGGGCCGCTCGGAGGGGATCCACCAGACGATGTCGTACTCGCCCTGGTGCCGGTACGCGTACTCGATGGCCAGCTGGGTCTTGCCCACGCCGCCCATGCCGTGGATCGCCTCGGGCAGGACCGTGGTCGTGCCCTCGCGCAGGCGCTCACCGAGCAGTTCGAGGAGCTCTGCGCGGCCGGTGAAATTGGGGTTCCTCGGCGGTAGGTTTCCCCAGACGCGCGGCTGTGATGTGCGGTCCCCCTCCATTGTTTGCTGGGGCGTAGTCGACATCACCGAAGCTCCTTCAAGGACGGGCCGAGAGACGGGGGTTCCACCGCTTTTCTCCAGGCTGACTGCGTATCGCCGATCGTGCCAGCCAAGTACGCCTGCCAGCAGAGCGGCGCGCTGCATGAAACGACCGGAGAGTGCTCTCAGCGCGGCGAGTTCCACGCGCAGGAAACCGATATTGCGACTGTTCACCCGGGGCATGGCCAGGGTGTCCAGTGGTTCGGCCGGGGAGGGGAGCAGCGAGGCGGTCTCTGCTCCGACACCCGCCAA
The DNA here is from genome assembly GCF_039533825.1 of Streptomyces rectiviolaceus. Classification (NCBI taxonomy): domain Bacteria; kingdom Bacillati; phylum Actinomycetota; class Actinomycetes; order Kitasatosporales; family Streptomycetaceae; genus Streptomyces; species Streptomyces rectiviolaceus. The sequence continues at coordinate 66,911 of NZ_BAAAUG010000043.1, read as the reverse complement.
CAGGGCGCGTACGTCGTGCAGGATCCGTGCCGTGTCGCTGCGGCGGCCCAGGGCGAGCAGTTCCTCGCGGACGTCGGGGGCGAAGGAGAACGCCACGTCCGTGATGTCCTCGCCGTGTGCCCCACTGGGCCGGACGAGGCCGCTCATCAGCAGCTCCGACGCGTGCACCGGCCCCGCTCCGGGTGTGGTCTCCAGGACCTTGCGGATGAGGGGGAGGCTCAGGGGGACGGCGGATAAGCGCGTCGCCAGCGTGAAGGCCGTGGGCGAGGCGCCGGCGCGGAAATCCGACACGCGCTCCGATGCGGGCACCGTGCTGCGCGGGTCAGGGATGTCGTCCGTCCAGGGCAGGGCGCGCGCCGCGTCAGGCCGGCGCTTCCAGTCCTGCGCCCGGATGGCGGACATCTCGAGCCACCGCGGCTCCGGGCCCATGACGAGCTGGGTCCAGGCCTCGGCCCAGCGGTTGGTCAGGGCCAGGACAGGCACGAGGACCGCGTCCCCCTCGGCCTCGGGCTCGTCCGGGTCGTGCGACTCCACGGGGGCCTCGCGCAGCTCCCAGTCGAGCTCGCTGTTGGCCGCCCAGGCGTGGTCGGCGCGCAGCCGCACCCGCAGGACGTCGAGGCCCGTGCGGAACCACAGCTGCTGGGGGAGCACATGCACCACGGCGACCGGACAGGTGCGCCCCCAGGCGCGCAGCAGGGGCATGACCGCGCCCGACCGCCATCCGGCCGCCAGACCGTCGGTCAGCACGAGGACCACGCGGTCCATGTCCCCGGCGCTGCCGATGGGCTCTTCCATGCTGAGACGGGCGGGGCCGGTCTCGTCGGTGCCGCGCAGGTGCAGCACGCGTACGCGCGCGAAGTCCCCCGCGCGGTTCAGTTCGTCGGCCAGGTCGTGGACCGCCTGGTCCCACACCTTCATCGTCAGGTGACCGTCGATGACGAGGACCGCTTCGGAGCGTTCCGGTCTGCCCGGCCGGCCGGGCCTCGAGTGTCCGAGCCGACGGAGAACGGACGCGGCCTCACGACGTGCCCGCGTAGCCGGTCCCTGCCGCTGCCCTCCGTCGTCATGCATATGCGCCCTCAAGGCGTCGTGGCGGCCAGGACAGTTGTGCGGAGTCCCGCAGAGCGCGGGCGTGCGTGACATCCACAAGCGCAGCGTGACAGTGCGCCCGCACTGCAAGCAAGGGGGTACGGCCGCATGGCCCGGGGCGCACGGAAATCCTGCCGGAAGTCGCGCCTTCGGCAGGAAAAACAGTGCCTCCGGCGGGAAGTTTCCTGCCCCTTGCGGGAAACTTCTTGCCCCCTGCGGGTAACGGCCGCACGGCAGTGGAGGCCGGCTGGTTCACGGCGCGGCACCCCCTCTCGCCGAGTGCGGGAGGATCACGGACATGTGGCCGGCGGGCCCGTTCAACTCGTCACCGGCGCGCGGTCGGGGCCGGGCGGCCCGGGTCTGCGTTCCGGATCGTCGAGCAGGATCGCCAGATGGCGTCCCACGTGGTTGTCCCAGCCCTCGGGTCCCAGCGCCAGAGCCTCCTTGCGCCAATTTCCGGCGCGCGTCATCAGACTGGACAGGCCCCTGTCCTGGACCATCTCGGCGACCGCCTCCTTGAAGGCGGGATCGCCGCAGTCGCCCCGGTGCCAGATCATCGCGGGCACCCCCGCCCGCAGTCCTGCCATGAACTCCCGGCGGCTGTCGCGTGAGTCGGTGCCCGGCGGCCGGCTCAGCACCAGGCAGACCGCGTGGTCGTCATCCTTCAGCTCGCGCTCCAGGTGGAAGTGCGACTGGCCGGGAGGGTTGAAGTACGAATGGCTGTCGGCGGGCTGCTCCTTGAGCTGACGCCACTTCTTGTGCCAGGGGCGGTGCCAGGCGGCCTTGCGCAGGCGCTCGAAACTGCGGATCAGCACGGCGTAGTCCATCACCAGGGGTGTCGGTGTCGAGGAGGAGGACTCCTTGTGCCACCACTCCACCGGCTCCCCCAGTAGTTCCCACGGCAGGATGAACTCCAGGACGACCGGTTGTCTCAGGTCCGCCCACCGCTCCTCGGTCTGCTCGATGAGGACCTCGACCTCCGCGGGCAGTTCGTCGCGGTGCAGGTGCAGGGTCTCGCCCGGTACGGGATGCCAGCCCTCGGCGTCCGACTGCCGCCAGTGGGAGAGGAAATAGCGCTCGGGGTCCACCCCGTCGGGCTCGAACTGGATCATCAGATACGCGGGCACCATGGGCGGTGGGGCCTGCTGAGCCATGCCGCTGCGCTGCCAGTCGACGATCTGGTCCTCAAGGCCCCATGTCCTTGCCTGCTGACGGTTCCAGCGACGCAGGTCCTCCGCTGCCTCCATCTGTCCGTCCTCCACGAGCTGTTCGGCGGCCAGGGCCAGGAACGCCATGCTCACCGGCAGTTCTTTAGCGGCGGTGTTGTCGCCGGCCAGTCGTAGGAAGACTGCCCAACCCGTGTCGCACCACGCGGGCAATTCCTGGGTGCGTGACCGGCTGGCTCGCCGGGCCAGCGTGGCGAGTCCGGCCGATGAGCGCATGTCCCGCAGGATCGGCTGCAAGGGGTGCAGGTCGGTGCCGTCGAAGAATTCCACGGCCTCCCATTCGTCCACCAGCCGCAGCAGCGACAGAATGGCGGAAGACTGCTGCTCCAGATATTGCAGGCAGCGCACCAGACACTGCAGCCCGTCAGGGATCCGCGCGCAGTGTTCCACCAGGTGCAGCAGCCAGGGCCGCAGCGCCGCGTTGCGCAAAGGTTCGACGGGTGAGTCCAGCTCGTCGCTCAGCATGCGCACCCATATGTCGGCGCTGTTCTCCTGTCGTACCGTGCTCGATTCCTGCAGTACGTCGACGATGTCGGCGACCAACTTGTTGCGAACCCTCGCAGGGCTGCGCCCTTCCACCCCCGTGACCTCCCGATCGCCACCAGCAGTCAGCAGTCAGCACTCATGCATCGATCAGCACGCGTGCATCGATGTGCGGCACCGTCGTATCGATGGTGACAGCAAGCGTACGACCACAGTCAGGCTCACGGCAGGCCTCCGGCCATTAGCAGAGCAGAGCTGTGACCATCAGGGGCGAGCTGCCAACTCCCATGCCCTGGCGAACAGTTCATGCAAGGGCACGGTTGGCAGCAGTCGTATGAAGGGGCCGTCGAAACCGCCGCGGCCGTCCGGTGAGGCCAGGAGCGTGGCCGGCTTCGCGGACTCCAGGGGCAGGTGCGGTGCGGCGGCCTCGGTCCAGCCGCCGGGCAGGAACGCCGTGCGGCCCGCCCTGGGGCGCTTGCCGGTCTCGATGACGCCTGCCGCGGCCAGCTCCGCTTGCGCGGCTTTGTGGCGGGCGGCCGTCCAGCTGTTCCAGCGTCGTACGTTGCGGTCCGTGGGGGCGGGCAGGGCGAGGAGCTGGAGGTGGAGCGCTGCGGCGTCGCGGCCCACGCCGAGTGCCGCGGCCACCTCCGTGACCAGCTCGGGGACGCTGAGCTGAGGGTTTGCCTCATAACCACCCGCGGGAACGGGCGAGTCGGCGGCTCGGTCGACCATCCTGGCCAGGCCGTCCTCGTACAGAGCCGCCGTCTCCCGGACGCGTCGCAGCAGGTCGGGGAGGGCGAGCTCCTGGCATACGCGGGTCACCCGCTGGAGGCGGCCCGGATCGGCCAGTCCGGCGGGGCGGACGAAGACGTGTCCCTGGGGCGCGCCGACGATGAGCAGGCCGTCGTCGTAGGCCACCGCTTCATCGGCTCCTCCCTGCGGGGGTGAGCCGGGAGACGGATGCAAGGGATGGCGGGTCGGGCCGAAGCGGCGGGCGATCTCCTGCGCACCGCCGGGGAAGGCGTGGCAGCCGAGGGACAGCGGCAGCTCGCGCAGGCGCGCGTGCAGGTCGGGTACGCCCGCGACGGCCGGGTCCCCGACCGGGCGCTCGGTGAGCGCCCACACCAGGAGCGAGGAGAGCGCGCGGTGCGGGACGCTTTTTCCGTAGACCCAGTTCCCCAGGGAGCCGTCCGGGTTGGTCCGGTGCAGTTTGACTCCGCCGTGAGTGTCGGCCGCGAGGACATATCTTGCTGCGGTTGCGTCCTGGGTGCCCGAACCGGCGAGTGCGGCGGCCCAGTCGGCGCCCAGGGTCAGATCGTTCTCCAGCGCCGCGGTCAGGTCCTCGTCGACGTACGGACGCGCTCCGAGGAGCCGGATCCACACCTCCGCCATGCGCCCGGCGGCGGCCACGACGCCGCCATCGGCCCAGAGGTCGGCCGGGTCGTCCGGCATGCCCGCCGCGAGGATCTCCTGGCGTCCCGCGATGCCCAGCTTCGAGAAGAGGCTGTCGTACGCGGACTCGATTTCCTTGGTCGCTCGGTAGGGAGCTCCTCGCAGCATCTTGCGGTGATCGTCGGTCCAGGCCTGCCGGGGCAGTCCACCGAGCGCGAGCGCCGCGAGCGCTCGCCGTGCTCCGGTCCGGCGGGAGAACTCCGTCAGGGCTTCGGTGCTCAGGGGCAACGGGCCCTTCACGGCGAGGAGTTCGAGGAGGCGTACGAGACGCGCCGCGTCGTCACGGGCGATGCCGACCGTCTCGCAGTCCGTCGCGCCCTCCGGTGCGGGGGCCGCGCCGGGCTGGATGAACCGGAGCTCGGGGTCGGCCGGTGCGGTGACCCGGCCGCGGTCGGCGGGAGCGGCTGCCGTGGTCGCTGCCACCGGGTGCCCGGCGGCGCGGCTCGCGGCCAGTGCGGACTCGGTGGCCCGGCCGGTGCGCCAACTGCTGCCGGGCTCGGCGAAGGGCTGCCCGCTCCAGGTGTGCAACAGCTCGGTCAGGGCTGCCCGTTCGGTGTCCGGGGTGGGGGCGGTGACCGCGCGCCAGGCCACCGCGTCGATTCCGCCGAGCAGTGTCGTCCAGTCGGCGGGCGGCGCGGGCGGGCTGAGCCTGCGGGTCTCGTCGTCCGTCTCGCCGCGCAGGTGGCGGCCGTCGGCGGCGATGGCGGTCTGCGTGGCGGGCTGTGGCTGGGCGGAGTGTCGCCGGAAGCCTTGGGGGTTGGTCAGGAGCCCGCGCAGTGCCGCGGTCAGGTCCGTGTCCGAGACTTCCGCCCGGAGCGTGACCGCGGGCCCCGAACGCATGATGCCGACCTGCCGGGAGAGCACCTCGCGAAGGGCCAGGGCGGCTGCCGCGCGGCGAGCTGCCCGGAGCGCACCCTCGATGATGCGGCGGTCCTTCAACTGAGGGAGGGCGCTGACGAGTTCGGCGTGCAGCTCGTGGTCGGACGTGGCCGTACGGGCCGCTTCCAGCAGGGTCCGCGCGGTGGCGTGGGTCGCCGCGCGCAGCGCCCTGGAGGACGCCGGGTCGCGTGGTGTGAGGAAGTGCCAGAAGGCGGGCGGCGGGGCCAGGAACTTCCCGGCGCTGTTCAGCCGGTCGGGCCTCTGGTTGTTCCCCTTGGCGGCCCGCAGCTTGAAGGCCCGCAGCCAGCTCCGGTCGGGGAACCCGGGCAGCTCCCACAGGAGGGAGCCGTCCTCGGCGGAGTGGCAGCGGACCCGGTCCGTCTCGGCCAGGACGCCGTACTCACCCTCCTCGGGCATGTGGACGATCCCCCAGGGGGTCTGCCCCTGACGTGTCACACGGAAGTCGGCGCGGCGGCCGTCGATGCTCTCCAGGGTGTAGCGCTCGGGGGCGTTGCTCGGGTAGTCCGTGCGGTAGAGCACACGGCAGCCGACCAGCGATCCGTCCTGGCCGAGCGGTGACGGGGCCGCGCCCGGCGGCATCGGTGCGAGGGAGATGCCGTCCAGGTGGACGGCCATGCCCTGTTCGGCCGGAGGAGCACCGGGGAAGTCGGGCAGTCGGCGGTCCTCGCCCCGCACGCCGGTCTCCGGATCGAAGCGCGTCCAGCCGCGGTCCCTGCCGCCGTGCCGCTCGTTGCCGAAGGGGGCGGAGCTCCAGCAGTGCTTCCCGTCGCTCAGCTGCTGTTCGTGACCGCTGATGCCTTCGCGGTCTCCCGGCCGCAGCGCACGTTCGCCGTCGTGCCGGCCGGTCCCGTCCGCCGTCTCGAACTGGAAGCCGAGCCCGCCGTCGATGTGGCCTCCGTAGGCGACCATGCCCAGCGGGTTCTCCGGCTTGAACACGTCCTCGGGCCGGTCGGACCAGAAGGCGTCGCTGACCAGACCCAGCTGGTCGTCGGTGCTCCACCCCACCAGGAAGCGGCCTCCTACGTAGTGCACGCTCTGGCTCCTGGCCTCCTCGGGGAGACGGAACGCGAACGCGGCACGGCGCCCCGCGTGGTCGACCGCCACGGCACGATCGCGGGAGAAGACGGTGAGAACGGGCCAGGTGCCCGTCACTCCCGTGACCGTGCCGTCGTCGAACTCGGCCAGGGCGTCCTCCAGGGCGGGCCAGCCGAACTCCTCCGGAAGCCCGGCCCGCAGGGCACGCGCGAGCGGGCCCACGAGGTCCAGCTCGGCCAGGGCTTCTTCGATGCCGTCCAGAGCGGTGGCCGTGGGCCGGTCGAGCAGCGAGCCGAGTTCGACCACCGCCTCCTCGGCGGCGGCCAGTCCTCCGCCGCGCAACTCCCCGAGCAGGCGGGTGATCCGCCCGTGCACCTCGGCATTGATGCCGGCGTTGCCCGGCAGCAGTGTCAGTGCGGTGCCGCGCCGCAGCCGGGCGTGGACCGTGCCCTCGAGGCGCGGCCCGAAGACCGGGTCCTCGGCCAGGGAACGCAGGTCGCGGTGCGAACGCTCGCCCCAGAAGTTGAGCGGCACCCGCAGGCCGGGATCCTCCACGGCGACGCCCGCGGCCAGGCAGGTGTCCAACAGGTCGGCGTCCAGGCCCGTGTAGTGGTGCCGCGTCCTGTGCACCTGGACCGGCCCGCCCTCCGCGCGGATGAACGGCGCGAGTCCGGTCACCAGGTCGAGCAGTTCTCGCGGAAGCTGCTGGCGGCTGACGCCGCCGCCGTCGGCCTTCCGATAGCCGTAGGCGTACGTGAACCGTCCGAGCCAGGCCCCGCAGCCGCCCTCGGGCGTGACCCGGCCCGCCACCATGGCGTCGCCCGCTCCGGAGCGGGCCAGCAGGCGCAGCCAGGCGGCGCCGTCGGTGTTGTGGGAGGGGAAGAGGTCCACCAGGGCGCTGCTCAGCGCGTCGTCCGCCGGGTGGTCCGCGAGCACGGCGGCCGCCGCGTCGAGGAGGGCGTCCGGCACGGGCTTCCCGCGCGCCTGGCGCAGGACTTCGCCGAGTACGCGCGCCTCCTCGGCCTGCCCGAGGCCGGCGCTCCGCGCCGAATTCCGGATCCGCGTGGCCAGGTCGGCGGCGAGGCCCGCGGGCGACCCCGCCCACGCCGTCAGGAAGCGCACGAACTCCTGATGCGCCCGCTCCGGAGACAGCGAGGCGGCCAGCCACCGCTGGTGCGCGCCCATCTCCTTGGCGGGCAGGGCGCCAGCGCGGGCGAACAGCAGCGCGTTCTCGACGCGGTGTCCCTCGTCGACCGGCAGTCCCAGCTTCTGCTCGGCCTGGCGTGCCAGTGCGTAGGCCCGCCCGGCGTGCCGGGGCTGCCAGGAGCTCAGCCGGTGACCCACCGTGTCCCAGAACCACGGCCGGTGGGCCGCGGGCAACCGCTCGGCGCGCCAGCCGAGTTCCCGCAGTACCTGCCCCGGCTTCTCGTGCGCCCGCCCGAGCTCGGTCCGCAGCAGCTCTGTCGACTCCTCGGCGACCGGCTCGGCAGCGGGGTCATGAGCCCTTGCCCAGTCGAGGTACAGCGTGGAGGAGTGAGGTTGTGTCGGCAGAGGAATCACAAGCGCTGGAGCCATGCCGAAGATCCTGACACGCGCCACTGACAGCGCCGCTGGTTCCTTGGCCCGGGGCGGCTCCGTTCAGTCAGTGACGGTGAGTTCAGTCAGTGGCGATGAGTTCGTTCAGGACGGGTGCCTTCTTCGCCGCTTTGACCGTGAGCCTTACGTAGCGGACCGGTTCCGTGCCCGGCGCGTGCCAAGTGCGGCCGTCCGTCGACGTCTCGACCGTGTGGCCTGCGGGCTTGACCGTCCACTTCGGCGTGACCGCGGCGACCTGGGACGTCCGCCCCAGGTCCACTGTCAGGGCGGACTTCCCGGCGGTCGGCGACCAGGCGGTGACCGTGTTGCCGTCCACCGCTGCCGCCGCGTACAGACCGGGGTCCTCGGAGGTCGCCTCCGCCGGGCGGCAGCGCGCCAGGTCCTTCGTCGGCTTCAGGTCGGGGCGGCGGGTCTCGAGGACGGCCGGGGCGCCCTCGCCCACCGTGAGCCGCCCCTTCGGGGAGTCGATCGCGAAGGGGCTTCCCGAAGTGAGCCGGACCGTCGTCTTCTCGGGGCCGATCGCGATGTCGTACGTACGGCCGCGCCACTTCATGCCGCGCAGCGTCACGCCCTTCTTGAGCTGCGGCGGAAGCGTCGGGTCGAGCTTCACGGAGTCCTCGCGCAGCCGCAGCCCCGTCAGGCCGTGCGTGAACACCTGCAGGAAGCCGCCCTTTCCGGTGAGGAAGTCCTGCGCGGGTGAGCCCGCGAGAGCGTCGCCCGCACCCGCCTTGTCACCGCGGGCCTCGGAGAACAGGGCGAACGGGCCACGCATGAAGGGACGTACGGACCGCTGGAGGAAGGTGTACGCCGAGCAGCCGGGCTCACCGATCGCGGCGGCGTCGATCGCGTGCACGGAGTCCGTCATGGCGGGCCCGTCCGGATCGGTGCGCGCGCTGTAGTAGTCGAGGGTCGCGGCAGCGGCGCCCTTGGGCATGGGCCAGTCCAGGGGGTAGGTGAGCAGCACGGTGTCGGCCTGCTTGATGGTCGAACCGTCGTAACCCGCGTACTGGAGATAGATCTTGCGCTTCGGGTCGTACGGGATGCGGATGCGGTCCGCGGTCCTGGTCCAGGCGGCCGGGGCGGTCCGGTCGAGCACGCGGGCCGCGCTGACCGCCGAGCGCAGGGCGGTGGCCGCGACCGCGTTCGTGTAGACGCCGTCCGTCACGCCGTTGCTGTACTCGTCAGGGCCCGCGACGTTCTGAATTGAATAACTGCCGTCTTCATTGAGGTGCGTGCGCGACGTCCAGTACTCGGCGATGCCCTTCAGGAGGGGCCAGCCGCGCGAACGCAGCCAGTCGCGGTCTCCCGTCGCGAGGTAGTACTGCCAGGCGGCGAGCGCGATGTCGCCCTGGAGATGGTTCTGCTGGACGCAGTGCGGTGGGTACCAACTCTGGCACTCCGACCACAGGGCGCCGCGGCTCGCGCTCGTCCAGGGGTAGAAGAGGCCCTTCACGGCGGTCTTGGCGGCGTTGTCGCGGGCGGCCTCGCTGGTCGCGTGGCGGTACTCCAGGACGGGGCGTGCGAGTTCGGGGCGGGTCGCGAGCAGCGCGGGGTACATCCAGGTCTCGGCGTCCCAGAAGATCATGCCCGCGTAGTTGTCGCTGGTCAGCCCTGCGGGCGCGATGCTGTCTCGGGCCCCGCGGCGGGTGGACGACAGGAGGCCGTACTGCGCCGAACGCGCCCAGAGTTGGAGATCGGGCTGCCCGGGGACCTCGATGTCGGACGACCACAGCTGCCGCCAGGCCGCGGCGTGCCCGGCGAACAGTGCGGGCCAGCCGCGGTCGGCCGCGCGCAGGGATACGGCGCGGGCGTCGGCGTGCGGGGTGCGGGAGGTGGCGGCCGTGTCGACCCCGACGTACTTGGTGACGTCGTACGTCCGGCCCTCCTGGACGGCGAGGACGGCGGACTGGCTGACGCTCAACTTCCGCGCCGGATCCGCCTGACGGGGCCTTCCAGGGGCCACCAGGGTGGATGCCACCGCGCCGTCCGTGCGGGTGCCGTCGGTGCGGAAGGTGACCTCCATGGTCCGCTCCCCGGTCGCGCCGCCGCCGGTCTGCGCCATCCGGCGGGCGCCCCGGCCGTCGATGCGGTCGGTGACCTGGGCCTCGCCGGACCAGTCGGGGGTGAGGCGCAGCCGTACGGCGCCGGTGTGGGCGTGGCCGCGGTCCGTCAGGACGTCGTAGGTCAGTCGGGTGCGGCGGCCGTCGGCGGTGATCCAGGTGAGCGAGGTCCTGACGAAACCGCAGCGGAGGTTCAGGGTCTGCCGGTAGTCCGACACGCGGCTGCGCGGGCCGTACGTCTCACCGCCGACGGTGACGTCGAGCGCCGTCCAGGTGGGCAGGGCGGCGATGGCCTCGCGGCCCGCGGTGTTGCGGGGCCCGCGCGCGTAGAGGCCCGCCGCGAAGGCACCGTCGTAGCGGGGGGTGTAGAGGGGCCAGCCGGTCTTCTGGTCCTTCACCGGCGCGGAGTAGCCCGCTCCGGAGGGCGGGACCCGGGTGCCGAGGTATCCGTTGCCCACGTAGGGCGCGTACGTGTCCTTCGGAGAGGTGCGGTCCGTGGTGGAGGGGGCCCAGCCCGGGGCAGGTGTGCAGTCCGGGGTCCTGGGCTGGGGCTGGTCGGCTTCCGGGACGGGGACGGGGGAGGCGGTGGCGAGGAGGGCGGTCGCGAGGAGCGTGGCGGTGAGGAGGGTCACGGGGTGACGATGCGCGGGTGCGCCACCGGAAACGGGGTGGCGCGCCCCGGGGTCCCACGGGTGGGCGCTTGCCCAGGACCGTCGGCCGGTCCTGTTCTCAAACGCTCGCCAGTCCGGATTTCAAACCCGCCCCGCACAGTGGAACCACCGCGGTGCGCTCGCCGAGGGCGCCGTTCCGTACGGCTGCCCAGCAGGCGACCCCGGTCGCCTCGACGTACAACCCGCGTCCCGCCAGGTCCAGTTGAGCGTGCCGGATCTGGTCCTCGGTGACCGTCAGGAAGCCGCCGCCGAGTCCGCGTACCGCCCGGAGGATCTGCCGTGCGCGAGGTGGCCGTGGAATCGCGATGCCCTCCGCGAGCGTGGGCGCCATCGGGGTGGTGCCCAGCGGCTCGTCGGCGCCCGCGCGCCACGCCTCGGCCAGCGGGGCGACCGCCGCGGCCTGCACGGCGTACAGCGCGGGAGCCTTCGCGATCAGGCCCGCCGCGTGCAGCTCCCGCACCGCCAGGGCCGCGCCGAGCAGCAGGGTGCCGTTGCCCACGGGCACGACGAGCGCGTCCGGCAGACGGCCGCCCAGGTCCTCCCAGAGCTCGTGCACGTACGTCTTGGTGCCCTGCAGGAAGTAGGGATTGTGGACGTGCGAGGCGTAGAACGTGCCGGGGTCGTCGGCCGCCGCCCGTGCAGCCCGTGCCGTCAGCTCACGGTTTCCGGGGACGACTTCGAGCCGCGCCCCGTGCGCGCCGATCTGCTCCAGCTTCTTCGGTGACGTGCCCTCCGGGACGTACACCGTGCAGGGCAGCCCGGCCCGCGCGCAGTACGCGGCGACCGCCGTGCCCGCGTTGCCGCTGCTGTCGGCGATCACCCGCTCCGGGGCGAGCCGCTGTGCGAGCGCGGCGAGCATGACCGCGCCGCGGTCCTTGAAGGAGAGCGTCGGCATCAGGAAGTCGAGCTTGGCCGAGATCGCGCCATTCAGCGGTACGAGCGGCGTACGGCCCTCGCCGAGCGAGAACGCGGGGGCGGGCAGCGGCAGGGACTCCGCGTACCGCCACAGTGAATTGACCCTTCCGTTAAGGGATTTCAGCGGCGCGGGATTGGGGGAGAAGTCCAGGTCGAGCGGGCCGCGGCAGACGGGGCAGCACCAGGCGAGGGTGCCCGCGGGGACACGGGTTCCGTCGGCGGGGCAGAAACAATCCGGCAATGCTGTCATGTGCGCAGGCTAGTTGGGGCAGTTGGGGCCGATGTGTCATGGCGGGTGCGTGGCGGTCATGTTGCGTCCGGTCCTGGCCCTTGTGGGATTCCTATGGATCAGCCAATCTTTCGTCCCGACGAAGGCAAGAGTGGACGCATTGCTTGACATGTACCTGTCTTTTGCCTCCGCGCGTGTGGGCACCACCAGCACCGCCCGTACCACTGGCACCATCCCCCACCAGCGCACCACCTATTGAGGAGGACCCCTCAGATGGCAGTGATGCGTCACACCCGCCGAAGACTGGCCGGGATCAGCGCGACAGCGGTCGCGGCCCTCGCCCTCGGCGTCGTCTCCGCCCTCCCCGCGACCGCTCAGCCGGGTCAGGCCGAAGGCACGATCGAGAACGCCGGAGCCCCCGGCGCGATACCCGGCAGCTACATAGTCAGCCTCGACGAGGACGCCGCGAAGGCGGACTCCAAGGCGGGCAAGGCGCTGGCCGAGGAGTACGGCGCCGAGATCAAGCGCACGTACAAGAAGGCCCTCAACGGCTACGCGGTCGAGCTCTCCGCGGCCGAGGCCAAGAAGTTCGCCGCGGACCCGGCGGTCGATTCCGTCGTGCAGAACCGGACGTTCACGGTCGACGCCACCCAGCCGAACCCGCCCTCCTGGGGCCTGGACCGCATCGACCAGAAGACGCTCCCGCTGAACAACTCCTACACCTACCCGGACTCCGCCGGTGAGGGCGTCACGGCGTACGTCATCGACACCGGGGTGCGCATCAGCCACAGCGACTTCGGTGGCCGCGCTTCGTACGGCTATGACGCCATCGACAACGACAACACCGCGCAGGACGGCCACGGCCACGGCACGCACGTCGCGGGCACCGTCGGCGGAACGCTGCACGGCGTCGCCAAGAAGGCGAAGATCGTCGGCGTGCGCGTCCTGAACAACCAGGGCTCCGGCACCACCGCGCAGGTCGTCGCCGGCATTGACTGGGTCGCCCGGAACGCGGTCAAGCCCGCCGTCGCGAACATGTCGCTCGGCGGCGGCGCCGACAGCGCCCTGGACACGGCCGTACGCAACGCCGTCGCGTCCGGCATCACCTTCGCGGTCGCGGCCGGCAACGAGTCGGTCAACGCCTCCACGCGCTCGCCCGCGCGCGTGACCGAGGCCATCACGGTCGGCGCCACCACGAACACCGACGCCAAGGCGAGCTACTCCAACTTCGGCAGCGTCCTGGACCTGTTCGCGCCGGGCTCGTCCATCACCTCGACCTGGAACAGCAGCGACACGGCGACGAACACGATCTCCGGTACGTCGATGGCGTCCCCGCACACCGCGGGCGCCGCGGCGCTCTACCTCGCGGACAACCGCACGTCGACCCCGGCGCAGGTGTCCGCGGCTCTGGTCGCCGCGGCCTCCACGGGCGTCGTCACCAGCCCCGGAACGGGCTCGCCCAACCGCCTCCTGAACGTGGGCCCCGGCTCGACGAACCCTCCGGGCCCCAAGTTTGAAAACGCGACCGACGTCGCGATCAACGACAACACCACGGTCGAATCGCCCGTCACCGTGAGCGGTGTCGCGGGCTCGGCTCCGGCCGCCCTGAGTGTGCCGGTCGCCATCAAGCACACCTACGTAGGTGACCTTCAGGTGCAGCTGATCGCGCCCGACGGCACCGCGTACACGCTGAAGGGATATGGCACCGGCGGCAGTTCGGACGACATCAACACCACGTACACGGTGAACGCGTCGTCGGAGACGGCCAACGGGACGTGGAAGCTGCGGGTGAGTGACAACGCGGCGCAGGACGTCGGGAAGATCGACTCCTGGGGGCTGCAGTTCTAGGCCGCAGGCCTTGAGCTGAGTTACTCCAGTACGAACGTACGCACGCTCTCGTCCTCGCGGAGGGGCTTCGGGTCGCCGACCCGGCCCGCCGCGAGGACGAAGTGTTGAGGGCTCACACTATGACGCCAGATGTGCCTTTTTAGTCCACCGGCCGTGCGCCGCATACGATGCGAAGCCCCCGCATCGACCGACCCTTCCGCATCTGGAGCACGGCACTCGTGGACATACCCCCGCCGCCCGACCTCGGTGGCCGCCCTCAGCAGCCGTACGGGCAGGCCCCGTACGGACCTCCTGCGGGGCCCCCGTACCCGGGCGGGCCTCAGGTTCCGTACCAGCGGTGGCCCGGCGCGTACTCGCCGTACTCCCGCCCTCCGGTCAACGGCTTCGCGATCGCCTCGCTCGTCCTCGGCATCCTCTGCTTCGTGCCCGCCGTGGGGCTGATACTCGGCCTCGTGGCGCTCGCGCAGATCGCGAAGAAGGGCGAGCGCGGCAAGGGCTTGGCGATAGCGGGCAGCATCCTCTCCGTCGTCGGCATCGTGCTGCTGGTGCTCGCCGTCGCCACGGGAGGCGCGCGTGACTTCATGGACGGCTTCAGGGAGGCCGCGCGTGACGCCCGGAACAGTTCCGGGTTCCCCGTCGACAAGGGGGAGTGCTTTAACGTCCCCGGCGGCAAGCTCGAAGGGGCGGAGTACGCCTACCAGGTCGACACGGTGCCCTGCGCCTCGCGGCACGACGGTGAGGTCTTCGCCTCGTTCCGGGTGAACCACGACAGCTACCCCGGCGACTCCGAGCTCATCCACCTCGCCGAGAAGAAGTGCGTCGACCTCCAGGCCGCCTACGTACTCGACACCTGGGTCGACTGGGGGGACGCCCAGATCAACTACTTCGTGCCCGACCGGGACACCTGGCGCCAGGGGGACCGCGGTGTCACCTGTCTCTTCGGTGACGCGGAGGAGAAGCGCACGCTGAAGGGTTCATTCCGCCGCGACGGCACGAACCTCGACGCCGACCAGCTCGCCTACCTGAAGGCGGACAAGGCCCTGTACGACGCCTACGGGACCGAGCCCGACACGGAGAACTTCGAGGACGACCTGCCGGGCCACAAGGAGTGGGCGGGCCGCGTCGACAAGGGCCTCGCCGAGCAGGCCCGGCTGCTGCGCGCGCACGACTGGCCCGCCAAGGCGGACGCCGGCGTCACCGCCCTCATCGACGCCATCGAGCAGAACCGCGAGCAGTGGCAGAAGGCGTCCACCGCCAAGGACGCCGACGCCTTCAGCGAGTACTACGTGCCGGCGCAGCGGCACATCAGCGGCAAGCGCGAGGCCGCGGCACGCAAACCCCTGGACCTGGCGACCACTTCACCGCGCGACGCGACTCCCGGCGGCGACGGTGAGAGCCACGAGGACGACGGAGGCGGGGCGGGCGCGGCGGTGTGAGCTGCCGTGTGGGGTGCCGTGTGAGCTGCCGTGTGGCGAGGGGGCGGCGCGGCGCTCCGGCGAGCGGGTCCTGCTCATCGCAGGGCCGCTCACCCTAAGGGCTTTTTGTCCGCTTCTGTGATAGTTCTTCGGCGTGACGACCGTCATGACGCCGACCGTCGCGGCCCAGCGCACTCCGGGGCCCGCGGCGTCGGACTCTCCCCGAAGGGGCAGCCGCAACGGCAGGAACGGGCCCAGGGTTTCGTGCGTCGCGCACCTCTCCCGCGGGCTCCTCGTCGTCGTCGCCCTCCTGAACGCCGCCCTTGTCGTGCTCGTCGCCGCCCCGCTGCCCCGCATCCCGCTCCTGGTGCTCGTCGCGGCGGCGGTCACCTCCTGGGGGCTCGTGATCGTGCCGCCCGCGGTCATCGGCCTGGCGGCCGGAGTGATCGCGGGGCGGCGGCACCCCTGGTGCGCCGCATTCACCGTGCTGACGGGGTTCGTCGCACTCGTGTACGGCGTCATGCCGTACGCCGCCGCGTACCGCACCGCCCAGGACCACGGTCAACCCCTGCTTCCCACGGCCTACTTCGAGGGCGTCAACTACGCCAAGGCCCCCGACGGCGACCGCACGCGCCGGTACGCCCGCATCGGCGAGCGGCGCGAGAAGCTGGACCTCTGGACCCTGCCGAAGCGGGACGGGGTGCGTCACCCGGCCGTGGTCTGGGTGCACGGGGGAGGCTGGAACAAGGGGCACCGCGGCCAGAGCCCCGGATGGAACCGCTGGTTCAACGAACGCGGCTGGTCGGTCTTCGACATCGACTACCGGCTCGCGCCCCGCGTGACCCAGCTCGACCAGATCGGCGACGTGAAGTGCGCCGTGGGGTGGGTGCGGCGGCACGCGCGCGTGTACGGCATCGATCCCGACCGCCTTGTCCTTGCGGGCAGTTCCGCGGGCGGCAACCTCGCCCTCGCGGCTGCCTACACGGAGGGTGATGACCGGGTCCCGGCGTCCTGTGCGGTGCGTGACAGCTCGGTCGCCGGGGTGATCTCCCTCTACGGGCCGACCGACATGGGGCGCCTCATCGCCGGGACCGCGCTGCGCGGCGACCCCATGATCCCGGGTCTGATGGGCGGTTCGGCGAAGGCGGTGCCCGCCCGCTATCTCCTCGGCTCGCCCGCGAAGCTCGTACGGACCGATGTGCCGCCCACGCTCTTGCTGCACGGCAGCGCGGACCGGGCGGTGCCGGTGGCGCAGGCGCGGGAGCTGGCGCGGCGGCTCGACGCGGCGGGGGCGCCGGCGACGTATGTCGAACTCCCCTGGGCGGACCACTGCTTCGACGTGAACTGGGGCGGCTGGGGGAGTCAGATCGCGAGATCGGCGATCTCCCGGTTCCTCGCCATCCGGGGCGAGAGCGCTTGATCGCCGCCTCCTGGAGAGCCGCGCGAAACTGATCGCCATAGCTGCGGAAAGCCCCTGCGTAAAGACCTGCACACTCCAAAATCATCACTTCGGGTGATTCCTTGGCCTTGGGTTGCGGCCAACAACCCACGGTTGCCAGGCTGTTGCTGTCTGTCAACCTGATGGGAGTGGCCAGTGACTTTCGGTGAACAGCCGGCGTATCTGCGTGTCGCGGGTGATCTCCGCAAGAAGATCGTCGACGGTTCCCTGCCGCCGCACACCCGACTCCCCTCGCAGGCCAGGATCCGCGAGGAGTACGGAGTGTCGGACACGGTCGCCCTGGAGGCCCGCAAGGTCCTGATGGCCGAAGGCCTGGTCGAAGGGCGTTCCGGATCCGGCACCTATGTGCGCGAGCGACCGGTGCCCCGCCGCGTCGCCCGTACCGGCTATCGGGCCTCCGGCGGCTCGACGCCCTTCCGTCAGGAGCAGGCGGAGGACGGCGCGCGCGGCACGTGGGAGTCCCGCAGCGAGCAGGCGGAGGCGACCAGCACGGTCGCCGAGCGTCTCGGCATCCGCGTGGGCGACCGCGTGATGTGCACCAGGTACGTCTACCGCGACGCGGGCGAGGTGATGATGCTCTCCACATCCTGGGAGCCGCTCGCCGTCACCGGACGCACTCCGGTGATGCTCCCCGAAGAGGGACCGCTCGGCGGCTGCGGAGTGGTCGAGCGCATGGCGGCCATCGACGTGATCGTGGACAACGTCGCGGAGGAGGTCGGCGCGCGCCCGGGGCTTGCGGAGGAGCTCATGGCGCTCGGCGGTGTCCCCGGCCATGTGGTGATCGTCGTGCAGCGGACGTACTTCGCGTCGGGCAAGCCGGTCGAGACGGCCGACGTCGTGGTGCCCGCGGACCGGTATCGCATCGCATACCACCTGCCCGTGAGGTGACCGAGCGCTCCGGCGTACGCCCGGAATCCGGACGGGCCCGTCCGCCCGCCGTGATCGCGAGTTAACGCGCGCTCAACTTCCGTAACGCCGGGGCAATCCCGCCCTGCAACAACTTGTCATGCACGGCTCCTAACTTCGTCGCCCGTACCCGCAATCCGGTCGGACGACAGGAACCCTCATGACGGATACGGCCACCCGCGACACCAGCGCAGCCGCAGGACCACCACCCAAGCGCAGCTACGCGAAGATGGCGGCCGACGAGAGCCGCGAGGACTACTCCCTGCGGTACGCGCCGCACTCCTTCCGGCGCTGGTCGCCGACCATGGTGGCGTCGACCGCGCTCGGCGGCATCGCCTACCTCGCGGACTTCGCGATCGGCGCGTCCATCGTCTTCACCTACGGCTTCACCAGCGGACTCGCCTCGATCCTCTGTGCCGCGACGATCATCTTCGTCACCGGCATCCCGATCGCGCGGGCCTGCGCCAAGTACGGCCTGGACATGGACCTGGTCACCCGGGGCGCGGGCTTCGGCTACTTCGGCTCGACGCTGACGTCGCTGATCTACGCCTCGTTCACGTTCATCTTCTTCGCCCTCGAAGGCTCGATCATGGCCCAGGCCATGCATCAGGCCGTCGGACTCCCGGTGGAGATCGGCTACTTGATCACGACGCTCATCGTGATCCCGATCGTCTTCCGCGGCATGGGCGCCCTGGCCAAGGTGCAGGCCTGGACGCAGCCGATCTGGCTCATCGGGATGGTGCTGCCCTTCGTGGTGCTCGCCTTCGAGGCGCCGGAGGCCTGGGGCGCCTTCGGCTCCTTCGGGGGCACCGAGGGCGCGGGCAGCGGCTTCTCCTGGGTCGCCTTCGGGCTCGGCACGGGGGTCGCGCTCTCCCTCATCGCCCAGATCGGCGAGCAGGCGGACTACTTGCGCTTCATGCCGGCCAAGACCGAGCAGAACAAGAGGCGTTGGAATCTGGCCGTTCTCGCGGCAGGGCCCGGCTGGGTCATCATCGGCGCGGCCAAGCAGCTGGGCGGCGCACTCCTGGCGTTCGTGGCCCTCGAAGCCGTCGGCAAGACGCACGCCCTGGAGCCGATCGCCCCGCAGATCGAGGCCCTGAAACCCTGGCTCGGCTCCTTCGCGCTGCCCGCGGCGGCCCTCTTCGTGATCGTCTCCCAGATCAAGATCAACGTGACCAACGCCTACAGCGGCTCGCTGTCCTGGTCGAACTTCTTCTCGCGCATCACGCACAAGCACCCGGGCCGGGTCTGGTACATCTTCCTCAACCTCGCCATCGCGCTGACGCTGATGGAGATGAACATGTTCGCGGCCCTCAACAAGCTGCTCGGCTTCTACTCGAACGTGGGCATCGCGTGGATCGTGGCGGTCGCCGCCGACCTCGTCATCAACAAGAGGATGGGCTGGAGCCCCCCGTACATCGAGTTCAAGAGGGCCTACCTGTACGCGGTGAACCCGGCGGGCTTCGGCGCGATGGTGATCGCCTCGGTGGTGTCGATCCTGGCCTTCTTCGGCCTCTTCGGAGAGTACGCGGAAGCCTTCTCGACGTTCATCGCGGCCGGACTCGCCGTCGTCCTCTGCCCGTTGATCGCCTGGGCGACGAAGGGCAAGTACTACCTGGCGCGCCCGAACCCGGTGAACGGCCCGCATGTCGATGTCCCCGACGTGACGGCCACGCACGCGTGCAGCGTCTGCGAGACGGCGTACGAACTCCCGGACATCGCGGACTGCCCGGTCCAGTCGGGTCCGATCTGCTCCCTGTGCTGCTCGCTGGACGCGGAGTGCGGCGACGTCTGCCGTACGTCGCCGTCGAGTGCGCCGGTGCTCATGCCGATGCCGACGGTGCGCGCCGACTGACGCGGGCCCGTACCGGCTGAACCGGTGTCACCAGGGGGCGCACCCGACAAGGTGCGCCCCCTCGTCGTTGGCCAATTGCGTACCTCTTTGTGCAAAGTCGTATCCGCTGAGTAAAGGTCGGGCGTAGGCTCGGGCATATGCGGATTGCGGTTTCCTTACTGATCGAGGCGTGGCGCGCGCCGGGGGCGGCGAGCGGAGGGGCGCGATGAATGACGGAACGGTCGTACTTCCCTGGCTCGTGATACGTCAGGACGACAACGGCAACCGCTACAGGGTGGGCAGGTACGCGACGAAGGCCGAGGCCGAGAAGATCGCGGACAGCCTCGACGAGCACGGACACCAGCGGCTGTACTGGGTCGAGAGGCTGAGCGCGAACGGCACCGCGCGCTGACCACATAGGCTCCCGCGCATGACGGAACGGATCGTGGTGGGCGCCGCCCTGTACGACGACGGGCGCCTGCTGGCCGCGCGGCGCAGCGCACCCCCCGAGCTCGCGGGCCGCTGGGAATTGCCCGGCGGGAAGGTCGAGCCCGGCGAGCATCCCGAGGAAGCCCTGGTCCGAGAGCTGCGCGAAGAGCTTGGCGTCGCCGCCGAGCCGGTCGCGAGGGTGCCGGGGGAGTGGCCGCTCAAGCCGGGCTACGTCCTGCGGGTGTGGACGGCGAAGCTCCTCTCGGGAGCCCCCGAGCCCCTGGAGGACCACGACGAGCTGCGGTGGCTCTCGCCGGACGAGGTCTGGTCGGTGGAGTGGCTGGACGCGGACGTCCCCGCGGTGGCGGCCGCGATCGAGTGCCACTAGGCGGAATCGGCGCCGCTGGGCGAGGGAGCGTGCGGGGCGCGCCTGCCCGTACTTGAGCCCCACCTACGCCGTTCGTGCCACAGTGCGCCCAGGTAAGCGGTAATTCCGCCGGGATATCGGGTATGTGCCCATTAACCCCATGAAACCGGACAAGGGTCCGCTGTTGCTGGTCTGGAAGTGATCGGCGTGATCGACACCGAAGGCGACTGCGCCGAGTGGAGCTTTCCCGCGGACCCCGGCGCCGTGCGCACGGCCCGTGCCGTGGTCCGCAAGCAGCTCGCCGCCTGGGATCTCGCCGCCCTCGGTGACATCACCGTCCTCCTCGTGAGCGAACTGGTGACCAACTCCCTGCGACATGCCTCGGGGCCTATCGGCGTACGGCTCGTACGCCCTGCCGGGCCTTTGGGCGCCCTCCTCGTAGAGGTCTCCGATCCGCTTCCCGACCCGCCCCAGGAGCGCGATGCCACGCCTGATGACGAGGGGGGCAGGGGTATCCAGTTGGTGGCCCGCGCGTCCCGGCGCTGGGGGACACGGCAGGGCAGGACGGGGAAGACGGGGAAGACGGTGTGGTTCGAGCTGGTGCTGCCGGGTTAGAAGACTGGCAGCGTAGGACGGACACAAGACGGGCACGGGCCAAAAAGAGTTGAGTCCGTGCTGTGATCGTGAACGCCGTGTGGCGTGGCTCCGTAGTGCTGGATACTGCGGGCAGCTGCATCCGGTGACCGGTGCCGGACGTGGTGAGCTGGAGGGGACGGTTCGCGTGAGCGAGATACCAGCGAAGGCGACGGAGCGGGACGGGCCGTCGGGTGACGCTAGGGGCGAAGCTGCGGATGACGTGATGTGGCAGAGCAGTCCACCCGGTTCGATCTATGACTACATCAAGGTGGCCTCGTTCTCGATCGGCCCCGACGGTCTCATCGACCAGTGGAGCGTGCGGGCCGAGCGGCTTTTCGGAGTGGCTGCAGGCGACGCCGTGGGCAGAGACCCGATCGAGGCCTTCGTCGCGCCCGAGCTGCGCAGCAGCGGGCACCGCAAGATGGCGGAGATCCTGGACGGCAGGGAGTGGACCGGGTCCGTCCCCTTCCGGGCGCCGGGGCGGCCGGACGAGACCGAAGCGGCATCCTTCAAGGGCTCCGAAGGCATAGCCGAGGTCTACGTCATGCCGACCGAGACGGAGGACGGTGAACGGGCCGCCGTCTGCATCGTCGTCGACGTACGGGCGCTCCGGCAGATCGAGACCGACCTCGCGGCGTCGCA
This sequence comes from Streptomyces rectiviolaceus, assembly GCF_039533825.1. Classification (NCBI taxonomy): domain Bacteria; kingdom Bacillati; phylum Actinomycetota; class Actinomycetes; order Kitasatosporales; family Streptomycetaceae; genus Streptomyces; species Streptomyces rectiviolaceus. The sequence continues at coordinate 45,719 of NZ_BAAAUG010000043.1, read as the reverse complement.
GGCCATTTTCGGCCAATCTCCCTTCGGCTTCCTGCTGTTCGGCACCGACCTGAAGGTCCAGCGAGCCAACCGCCGCTTCGCCGCTGTCTTCGGAGGCGGCGTCGAGGAGCACCGCGGCCGCACCGTCCACGACTACCTTCCCCGGCACGAGGCCGACCGCATGGCCGCCGCCCTCAAGCGCGTCCTGGAGACCGGCGACTCCGTCACGGACATGCAGATCGTCGGCCCCGCCCCCGGCAGCAACGAACGCCGCCACTGGTCGATCAACCTCTACCGCGTGCACAGCGGTTCCGGACGGGCCATAGGCATCGCGGGCCTCGGCACCGACGTCACCCGACGGCACGCCGCAGCCCGCGAGGCCGCCCACGCCCGCCGCAACCTCGCCCTGCTCAATGAGGCGGGCGCACGCATCGGCAACTCCCTCGACCTGGAGACGACCGCGCGCGAGCTCCTTGACGTCACCGTCCCCGGCTTCTGCGACCTCGCCTCCGTAGACCTCTACCAAGGGCTGCTCGACGGCGACGAGACACCTCCTGGCCTCGCCGACGGAAGCGCCGAACTGCGCCGCGTCGCCTTCGCGAGCGCCGTCGCCGACGCACCCTTCCCGGAGGGCGGCCGACCCGTCGACGTGGGCGCGGTCCACCGGTTCGCCTTCACCTCGCCCTGCGCCGACGCCCTGCGCACCGCACGGCCACGGCTCGTCTCCGCGGCCGACGACGGCTCCGCGAGCAGGCTCACCGGCGGGCTCGTCCAGTCGACGCTCGCCGTGCCGATGGTCGCCCACGACACGGTCGTCGGCCTCGCCCAGTTCTCCCGCACGAAGGGAAGCGAGCCCTTCGGGGAACGCGATCGCTCCCTCGCCGTCGAGCTCGCCGCACGCGCCGCGGTCTGTATCGACAACGCCCGCCTCTACCGCCGCGAACACGAACGCGCGCTGATACTGCAGCGCTCCTTGCTGCCGCCCGGCGACCCCGAGGCGTCCGGCCTGGACATCGCCTGCCGCTACCTCCCGGGCAACGCGGCCACCGAAGTCGGCGGCGACTGGTTCGACGTCATCGAACTGCCGGGCCATCGCACCGCCCTGGTCGTCGGCGACGTGATGGGCCGCGGCCTGCGCGCCGCCGTCGCCATGGGAGAACTGCGCACCGCCGTACGCACCTTGGCGCTCCTGGACCTGGAGCCCGCCGAGGTCCTCTCCGCGCTCGACGAGATCGCCCGCGGCCTCGGTGACCCCTCAGGCACCCAGCAGGCCACGAGAGCGGCCCGTCAGACGCGTTCCACGAACGGGACGGACCTCGCGGAGGTCTACCTCGCCACGTGCGTCTACGCGGTCTACGACGCCGTCACGCGCCGCTGCACGTTCGCCAACGCCGGCCATCTGCCGCCCGTGCTCGTCGAGCCCGACGAATCGCCGCTCATGCTCGACGTGCCGCCCGGCATGCCGCTGGGAGTCGGCGGCGAGCCCTTCGAGGAGGTCGAGGTCGAGCTGCCCGAGGGCGCCCTGCTCGCGCTCTACACGGACGGGCTCGTCGAATCCCGCCACCATCCCCTCGACGAGGGCCTGAACGCCTTCGTACGCGCCCTCGACGACCCCGCACCCGCCCTCGAGGACGTCTGCGACCACGTCCTGAACACCCTCGACACCCACCACGGAGAGGACGACATCGCGCTGCTCATGGCGCGCATCCAAGGCCTGCCGGCCGAAGCCGTCGGCGACTGGACGCTGCCGCGTGACCCGAAGTCGGTGGGCCGGGCGCGCGAACTGGCCTGCGAACAGCTGCGCACCTGGGACCTGGAACCCCTCTGCGACACGACCGAACTGCTGGTCAGCGAGCTGGTCACCAACGCGCTTCGGTACGGCGAGGGCGACATCCGGCTGCGGCTCCTGCTCGACCGCACCCTGGTGTGCGAGGTGTGGGACGCGGGGCTCGTCCAGCCGCGCCGCCGCAGGGCCCGTGACACGGACGAGGGCGGCCGTGGGCTGCAGCTGGTCGGTCTGCTGAGCGCCGCGTGGGGCTCGCGCAGGACACCGCGCGGCAAGACGGTGTGGTTCGAGATGCCGCTGCCGGACAGCGGGGTGGAGCCGATGGACGCGGCGGAGGCGCTGCTCAGCCTCTTCTGAGGGCTCTCCTCTGCTGGGGCGCCGCTAGGTCGTGGCCTTCAGGGCGGCGAGGCGGGCCGCGACCTCCGCCTCGTCGCCCATGCTGTCCAACTGCTCGAACTGCGCGTCGAGGGAGGACGCGGCGAGTTCCTGTTTGCCCATGGCCCTGGCCTCCTCCCGGCGCACCTTGTCCTCGAAGCGGCTCAACTCGCTGGCCGGGTCGAGCACATCGATGCTCTGGGCGGCGTCCATCATCTGGTTCTGCGCCTGCGCGGTCTTGGCGCGGGCGACCAGCTGATCGCGCTTCGACCGGAGCTGGGTCAGCTTGATCTTCATCTGGTCGAGGCCGGACTTCAGCTTGTCGACGACCTCGGTCTGCGAGGCGATCGTCGGCTCGGCGTCCTTGGCCTCCCGCCCGGACTGCAGCTGCCGCTGCAGCGCGACCTTGGCCAGGCCGTCGAACGTGTCGGCCTCCACGGCGCTCCCGCCGGACCGCAGCTCGTCCGCCTTCTTGCTGGCCGCGACCGCCTTGGTGCCCCACTCGGCGGCCGCGTCCTGGTCCTCCTTGTGGTCCAGTTCCAGCACCCGCAGATTGCCGATGGTGGTCGCGACCGCCTCCTCGGCCTCCTGGATGTTGCTCGTGTAGTCGCGGATCAGCTGGTCGAGCATCTTCTGCGGGTCCTCGGCCTGATCGAGGAGGGAGTTGATGTTGGCCTTGGCGAGCTGGGCCACACGTCCGAGGATCGTCTGCTTCGTCATGACGAGCTCCTTCTATGAGGGTCGGTAGGAGTACGAGGGCTCCAGGGGACGTACGAAAAGGACCGCGATGGCAGCGGATGGCAGCGTCATGCGCCGGCTCAGAACCTCCCGCCCCCGCCCATCCGCCCCCGGGTCCCGCCCCCGCCGAAACTCCCGGGACCGCCGCCTCCGAAGCCGCCGCCCCCGAAACCTCCTCCGCCGGCCCCGCGGCCCATGCCTCCGAAGAGCTCGCCGAGGATGATGCCGCCGAGGACCGCGCCGCCCATGCCGCCGCCGCGCCCGCCACCGCCCCCTCCGTAGGGGTTGCCGAAGCCGCGTACGTCCCGCTCGGCGAGCTGCTGTGCCTGCCGGGCCTGGGCGTCGGCCTGCTGGGCCTCGGCCAGCGCCGCGGCGGTGTCGGCGTCCTGGGCGGCCTCCGCGCCCGAGAGATGCCGCTGGGCCTCGGCAAGGCGGGTCCTCGCCTCGCTGCCCACCGCGCCCCGGTGCGTGTCGATGAAGTCCGCCGCCGTTCCCACGGCGCTGCGCGCGGTGAGCAGGGCCTGGCCGAGGAGGGTGGCGGCGCGCTGATGGCTGACCTCGCGTTCGCGGGCGCCCGCGAGGGATTCGTCGAGGACCGTGTCGGCCTCCTCGACCCGGCGCAGCGCGTCGATCGGGTCGTGCGGGCCGGCCGCCATCTTCTTGCGGACCCCGGCGACCACCGTCTCCGCGCGGGCGATACGGCCGTGCAGGTCAGCCGTGGAGGCTCCCGCCGTGGTGCCCTCGAGGAGGCCGCGCGCCTCGGCGAGGTCGGTCTCCGTCTCGGTGAGCGCGGCGGGCAGCTTCTCCGCGGCCTGCGCGAGCTCTTCTGCGAGGCGGTCGACGGCGTCCACGAAGGTGCCCGCCTGGTCGACGGCGCCTTCGGCGGCACGCAGATGGACGGCGGCCTTGCCGTTGTCGCCCGCGTCGATGGCCTGCCGGGCTTCGTTGAGGTGCGTCGTGGCGAAGACGAGGCGGTCCTTGGCCTGCTCCACGTGGCCGAGGACGGACGCCGACGCGGACGGCGCGTACTGTTCCCGGATCTTGCCGAGGGTGGTCTCCGCCGCGGTGGTACGGCCCGTGACCTCCCGGAACACCTGCTCGGCGTGGCCAAGGGCGCCCGTGACGTCGCGTTCGAGGGCGCGCAGCTGGTCGAAGCCCGCGGCTTCCGCGTCGAGGCGCCGGCCCGCCTCGGTGCAGCGCGAGACGATCTCGTCCAGCATGGTGCGCTTGGTCGCGTCGTCCTCCGGATAGGCGTCGTCCAGCTGCTGGCGCACCTTGAACGCCGCCGTCAGCTCGGACCGTGCGTACGCGAGCGCGTCCGTGAAGGGCCGCACCGCCTCGTCGCCGAACTGGGCGGTGGCGAAGCCGAGTTCTTCGGCACTGGTGCGGATCGCGTCGTCGGTCTCCACCAGAAGCTGCCTGCTCCGTTTGTCGAGCTCCGGGAGCGGTGTCGGCTGCTCGGCCCCCGCGCCCTTGCCCCAGCCTCCGCCCCCGGGTGTCGTACGCGTGTGGGTGCGCCGCTTGCGGCGGCTGTACGCGACCGCGGCGAGCTCGCCGGCGCCGCCGACCACCGCGATGGGCAGGACCAGGTCGCCGGTGGCCACGTCGTCCCCGCTCGCGCCGCCGCCCGGATCGGCCTCCCCCGGGGTGATCGCCGGGGTGGGAACGGGTTGGCCGGAGAGGACCGCGCGGTAGCCGTTCGCGGCGCCGATGGCCGCGCCGGCCCAGTCGTTCTGCCGCAGCGCGGGCTTGATCGCGGTGGTCGCGACGTCCTGGAGCTGGGCCTCGGTGAGCCGGGAGTCGACGTCTACGGAGTAGGCGTACTGGCGGTCGTGCGTGGCGACGGCGAGCAGCAGGTCGTCCAGGCCGAGCCCATTGCGCTCGGCGGTGGCGTCCGCCCAGTCCTGTGCGCCGCGTCCGGAGAAGTCACGTACGTAGACGACGAAGAGCTGCAGGCCACGGTCGTCGTAGAGCTGGTCGAGCGCCCGTTCGGTGGCGTCCTTGCGGTCGCCGAGCGCGCGCACCTTGTCGGTGATCTGGCCGTCGCGGGAGAGCGTGACCGGGTCGTCGGCCGGGACGGCGAGTGCTGCGGGGGCGGACAGGAGCAGCAGGCACCACGTGAGCAGTGCGGTGGCTGCCGCTGTCGCCCGCACGGCCAGATGCGAGGGCGGCGTCACATTTGGGAGCGTATGACCGTCTTGGGGGGTGCGCGACCGGGGGAACGGGGGCACTCACCAGCGCCCCCGGCCGCCAGCTCAGATGCTGAACCGCTCCTTGGCCAGCAGTGGCCGCACACGCGCGCGGAAACCGCCCGACCGGAACGGTGCCTGCAGCAGGCCGGGCCTGAGTTCCTGCGCCAGAGCGGCCGCGATCATGCCCTGGTCGAGCGCGAGCACGAAGTCGCTCACCCGGCCGGTCCGCACGTTCACGGAATCCCGGAATCCGTAGTCCTCGTCGTACGCCCCGAAGTCGCGGGCGAGTGCCTTCAGGTTGCCGATGGCCTCCCCGCGCGCGTGGGGGAGCGCGAGGAAGGACGCGTGCGGTGTGACGACGCCGAGGGAGTTGTAGCCCTCGGTCTGCATGCCGATCGCGTCGACGCCGTACTCCCGGTATCCGCCCTCGGGGATGTTCGCCGGCGAGAACCCCCAGTAGCCGTACTCCTCCTCGTCGAGGCCGTGCTCGATCTGACTGCGGACGTAGCGCGTGTGGGAGGCCCCCCAGGAGCGCGGCGACCACTCGCTCTCCGGCACGAAGAGCGGCACCATCAGCGCCTCGAACATCGAGCCGCCCCAGGTGGGAACGAGCTTGCGTCCGCGGTACGTGTAGTGGCCCTGCCACACCCGGACGCCGTCCAGGGTGACGTACGAGCCGCCGGGGGACTGTTCCTGCTCCTGGCCGGGGAGCATGGTGCGCAGGAGGTGCCAGTAGTGGTCGCCGGGCAGTGTGCCGTCGGCTATGCCGAGATAACTGGCCATGCGGGGCTCGGTGTTGAGGGCGCCGTAGTGGTGCGGGGTGGGCTCCTCGGTGTCGGTCCAGAAGCCGCCGCGCAGCTGGCCGGGGTGGCCGACCGGGTCCGCCGCGTCGTAGGGCGTGTAGAAGTACGACCAGTCGGCGGTGGCCAGGAGCTTCGCGATGCGGGGACGCAGGGCGGGATCCGCGTCGGCGGCGATGCGAAGGCCGGTGACCAGCCAGGCGTTGTCGACGGACGAGAGGAACGGGCGGACCGGGTCGCCGGTGCCGGGCCAGCTCGTCAGGACCGAACCGTCGTGCGCGTCGTACCAGTTGAGCCAGAAGCCGTGATGGCGCTCCAGCTTCTCGACGGCGGCGACGGTGCGGGACAGCCGGGTGTGCATGGCGCTGTCGCCGAGGAGGCCGAGGCCGCGCGCGGCGACCGTGGACCACAGGCCGCAGCCGATGTTGGTGGGCGAGGTCTGGCGCGAGGGGACAGGCGAGCCGGACCCGCTGACATCGATCTTGTCGGCGGTGAGACCGATGTCGGTCGTCATCGCCTCGATCGAGTGATGCGTGGAACGGAACCACTTCCGCAGCAGCGGTGTTTCAAGAGTATGAGAACGCGATGCGGCGGATGCCGATGGGGAAGCGAAGGCAGGTGCGGATGCGGCGCCCAGCGACAGGGCGGCGGCTCCGGTTCCGGCGGCGGTGAGGAACGTACGACGGTCCATGAAGGTCCAACTCCCAGTGACAGGTGGGGAAGGGGAGGTCCGTGGCGTATACGGGGACCGGCCGCGGTCAGGTGCGGCCGGCCCCCGGGTCTGGTGGAGCGGTGTGAACTAACCCTCGGTGCGGGGCAGTTCACGCGTGCGCCCGAGTCCGCCGAGCCAGACGGCCGACGGCTTGGCGGTGCGGGCGAAGGTCTCGCGGTCCCAGGCGATCAGGCCGAAGGTCGGCTTGTAGGAGCCCCACTCGTAGTTGTCCAGGGCGCTCCAGGCCAGGTAGCCGTCGATGTTGAGGCCGTCCTGCAGACAGGCGGCGACCGCGTCCAGCGCACCCTTGTAGTAGTCCACGCGGCGGGCGTCGTCGGCGGTGGCTATGCCGTTCTCGGTGACGATCATCGGCACGTCCCCGTTGCCGAGCACCTCGGCGGTATGACGCAGGGCGTGGCCGACGGCGGCCGGGTAGTACTCCCACTGGGTCAGCGTGCGCTCGACGTCGTCGGGCCACGGAATCGGGCCGTCGGAGCCGATCTCCGTGCGGGTGTAGGACTGGACGCCGATCCAGTCGTCGCCGCGCGCGGCCTCGATGAAGATGTCCTCGCGGGGATGCCGGTAGGCGGCGGCGACGTCCTCGGCGCCGGGCAGGGCCTGGTAGACCTGGTTGGCGATGGTCCAGCCCGCCTGGATCTCCGGGTTGATCGCCTTGACTTCCTTGACGGCGGCCCGGTGGGCGGCGATCACCGCGTGGCTGGTCTCCTCGTCGGGAGTCGGCAGCCCGGCGGGCGGGAAGCCGATGTCGCCCGCCTTGGCCTGCCCCGCCATCACGGCGATCATGTTGGGCTCATTGATCGTGCACACATGGCGCACGTCCTCGCCGATGACGGGCGCGCAGGCGGCGACGTAGCGGGCGAACAGCTCGACGGCGCCCTCGGCGGTCCAGCCGCCCCGCGCCTCGAACCACTGCGGCACGGTGAAGTGGTGCAGGGTCACCATCGGGCGGAGCCCGCGCTCGATCGCGCCTTCCACCATCCGCCGGTAGTGGGCGAGTTCGGCCCGCGAGAACTGGCCCTCCGCGGGCTCGATGCGCGCCCACTCGATGCTGAACCGGTAGTCGGTGAAGCCGAGTTCGGACAGGACGTCCATGTCGTCACGCCAGCGGTGATAGCTGTCGCAGGCGTCCAGGCTGGGCTCCTGGATGTGCGTGCCGGTGCTGTGTTCCTTCACCCACCAGTCGCTGTTGGTGTTGTTGCCCTCGATCTGATGGGCGGCGGTGGAGGCCCCCCAGAGAAAACCTTCGGGGAACGGGATCGGGGTGTGCGTCATCGTCAGATGTCTTTCTGGTGGAGAGAGGGCGCGGGCCGTGGTGGCGCGGGCGGGCTACTTCATGCCCGCGGTGGCGATGCCCTGGGTGAAATGCCGCTGCAGCACGGCGAAGACGATCAGGACCGGCAGCACGATCAGGAACGAACCGGCCATCAGCAGGCCGTTGGAGCCACCCGACTTGTTGGGGTCGGTGGCGAACGTGGCCAGGGCTACCGGGAGGGTGTATTTGTCGGGGTCGTTGGTCGCGATGAGCGGCCAGACGAAGTTGTTCCAGGAACCGAGGAAGGTGAAGATCGACAGCGTCGCGAGAGCGGGCTTGACCAGCGGCATCACGATCCGCCAGAAGATGTACCACTCACCCGCGCCGTCCATCCGGGCCGCCTCGAGCAGCTCGTCCGGGATCGACTGCATGAACTGCCGCATCAGGAAGACCCCGAAGGCACCGGCGGCGAACGGCAGCACCAGCGCGGCATACGAGTCGATCAGCTGAAGCCTGCTCATCAGCACGAAGAGCGGGAGCAGCATCAGGTTGCCGGGCACCATCAGTGCACCGAGCACAAGGCCGAAGATCTTGTTCTTGCCCGCGAAGTTCAGCTTGGCCAGGGCGTAGCCGAGCATCGAGCAGAAGACGAGGTTCGAGACGGTGACGAGCACCGCCACGATCACCGAATTCATGAAGTAGAGCGGCAGATCGAGCTTGTCGAGGAGCGCGCTGAAGTTCTCCAGGGTCCACTCGGTGGGAATCCACACGGGCGGACTTGCCGTGAGCTCGCTCGACGTCTTGAAGGCCGAGAGCGCCATCCACAGGAAGGGCGCGGACATCACAAGCAGTCCGACGGAGAGCAGCACATACACGAGCCGCTTCTTCACCCCGGCCGACTGCTTGCCCTTCGGCGCCGGCTTTTCCTGTTTCCTCTTCGGCGTCTTCTCCGCCAGACCCGTGGCGCTCATTTCGTGTTGTCCTTCAGCAGTCGGAGCTGGAGCACGGTGATGCCCATGATCACTACGAAGAGGACATACGCCATGGCGCTCGCATAGCCCATGTGGAAGAAGTTGAAGCCCTCGCGGTACATGTCGAGGGAGACGGTGAGAGTGGAGTCCGATGGCCCGCCCTGGGTCATGACGAACGGCTCCTCGAAGACGTTGAGATAGCCGATCGTGGTGATCACCGTGGCGTAGAGCAGCGTGGGCCGGAGCAGCGGAACGGTGATGCTGCGGAACTCCTGCCACATCCCCGCCCCGTCGAGCTTTGCGGCCTCCCGCACCTCGGTGGGGATGGCCTGCAGCCCGGCGATGAATAGCACCATGACCGTCCCGAGATTCCGCCACACGGCCATCGCGATCAGCGACGGCATGGCGAGCTTCTCGTCGCCCAGGAAGTCCGGGGCGGTGAGGCCCACTTCGGAGAAGAGACCGGCGATCAGACCGTCACTCGGATCGAGGACGAAGCGCCAGACGACGGCGACCGCGACGATGGAGGTGACCACGGGAGCGTAGAAACCGACCCGGAAGAAGGTCCGCGCCCGGTCGATGCCGTTGTTCAGCAGAACGGCGACGACCAGCCCCAGAAGGATGGTGAGAGGAACACCGATCACCACGAAGTAGGCGGTGTTGAACAGCGCCTTGAGGAACTTCTCGTCGCTGAACAGCTTGGTGTAGTTCTCGAACCCGATGAAATTCGCTTCCAGGGGGTGCGTGACATTGCGCAGCCCGAAGTCCGTGAAGCTCATCAGGAGCGTGGCGACGATCGGGAACGCCATGAAGACGGTGAACAGAACGAGGAAGGGAGTCGAGAACAGCCACCCGGCGAAGTTCTGCACGCCCATGGAACCCCGCTTGGAGCCCCGTTCGCGCTCCCGGCCCGGACCCGCCGAACCGGTGGCGGCCCGCACCTCGGCCGCCCGTGCGACCTTCTCAGTCTTGGTGCTCGTGGTGCTCATGGCTCCTACTTCACAAGGCTCTCGATCTCGGACTGGGCCTTCTTGGCGGCGTCCTCGGGGGAGGCCTTGCCCTGCGTCACCGACTCGACGGCCGCGTCGACCTTGGAGGTGACCTCGGTCCAGTTGGCGAGCGTCGGCGAGGACTTGGCGGTCTCCATCTGCTTCTTGAACACCTGCAGGCTGGGACTCTCGGCGAGCTCGCCGGTCTTCCAGGCGGTGGTGTTGGCGGGCAGATCACTGGTCCGCTCGAACCAGTCGGTCTGGCCCTCGGCGTCCGTCAGGTACTTGATGAACTCCTTGGCCGCGGCCTTGTGCGAGCTGTCCTTGGAGATCACCAGGCTCGAGCCGCCCGCCATGGAGGTGGAGGTCTTGTCCGCCGGGACGGGGGCGACGGCCCACTTGTCCTTGAGGTCCGGGTACTGGTCCTTGATCAGGGTGCTGATCCAGGGGCCGGAGAAGAACATCGGCACGTCACCGGTGTTGAAGTCCTTCAGGGGGTCGTAGCCGGGCTGCGAGCTCTTCGTGCTCAGGCCCTGCTTGACGTAGTCGCCGTACTCCTTGAAGGCCTTGACGGCCGCCGGGCTGTCGATGACGGGGGTGCCGTCCTTGTCGACGATCTCGCCGCCTGCGGAGTACAGGAACGGGTAGAACGACTGCACGGTGTCGAGGCCGCGGGGCTGCATGTAGATGCCCCACTTGCTGCCGGCCTTGTCCTGCAGGGCCGATGCCATGGTCCGCAGGCCCTTCCAGTCGGAGGGTGCCTTGGTGACGCCGGCCTTCTTGGCGAGGTCGGTGCGGTAGTAGAGGACGCGGGTGTCGACGTACCACGGGACGCCGTAGGCCTCGCCCTCCACTTCGCCCTGCTGCCAGCCCGCCGGGAAGAAGTCCTTCTCGTCAAAGGTCTTCGTGTCCACCGGTTCCAGCACGCCGAGCTCGGCGAACTCGCCCATGTAACTGCCGCCCATCTGCGCGACGTCGGGCATCTTTCCGGCGGCGGCAGCGGCGACCAGCTTCTGGTGTGCGACGTCCCAGCCGACCGGGGTGACCTTGACGGTGATGTTCGGGTTCGCCTCCTTGTACTCCTTGGCGACATCCACGAGCTTCTCGCCCTCGGCACCCATGGCCCAGACGGTGAGGGTCTGCTTCTTGTCGGCGGCGACTTCGCCTCCGGCGGAGCTTCCGCACGCGGTGACGGCGAAGGCCGTGGCCAGCGCGGTGGCTACCGATGCGGTTCTGGCGGCGCGGTGCATGGACGGCTCCTCCTTGAGCTTCCCTGACAGTCCGGCATCCCTGGAAGATTCAGGTGCAGGATGTATGCGCTGTCTGTAAGCGCATACATCACTCTGTGGCAGCGTCCTGGGGTGCCGCAAGGGGGTCCTGGTCACACTCCCGTAACGGGTCCGTCATCTGGAGCGGGGTCTGGCCGGGGCGCCTAACCGGAGGGTACTGGTCCGCTTTTGCCTCCGGCGGGGAGAGCGGGGGCTCCTCGGCGGGGGAGCGGGGGCTCCTCGCACTCCCTGGCGGGGTGGCCGCCTCGGGTATCGGCGCCGGGCGGCGTTGGCGTGCGTGCCCCTTGGCGGGGTTGCTGCCCTGCCTCACTCATCGGCGCCCGGCAGTTGGCCTGCGTGCCTCATGGCTGGGTGGCCGCCTCGTTCATCGGTGACCGGTGACCGGTGACCGGTGACCGGTGACCGGTGACCGGCGACCGGTAGCTGCGGGCTGTGCCCACCCTTCCCCAAGCTCTCGGCTTCGCTCGAGCAGGGGGAGGCCCCGATCGCCCTGCGGAACGACTGCCGATAGAGGGGCGGGAGCCCCTGCTCGCGCGGTTCTCGCGCGGTTAGGGTCCCCGCATGCCACCCTTCCCGCACGGCTTTCCCTTCGACCCCGCCTATGGGCGCACCCTCGGTGACCTGCTGGCCGTCCCCGCACCCCCGGCCCCCGCCGACTTCGACGCGTTCTGGCAGGACCGGTACGAGGCCGCGCGGCGAGTGGTCACGGACCCCGTGGTCGGCCCCCTGGAGGAAGAGCGGGACGGGGTACGGATCCACGGTGTGACGTACACGTCAGTAGGCGGCGCACGCCTCGGCGGCTGGCTGGCCCTACCCGCCGAGCCACGCACCCCCAACACCCCCGCGGATGCCCGCACCCCCGCAGGTGCCTCCACCCCCGCCCCCGCGGAATCCGCGGCCCACGGCTTCGTCATCGCGCACGGCTATGGCGGTCGCCACGAACCAGGCCCCGACGTCCCGCTCCCCCTGCCTCGCTCGGCAGCGATCCTCCCCTGCGTGCGAGGCATGGGCGCCCGCAGCGCGAGCCCCGCCATCCCGCCGGACGCCGACGCCCACGTCCTGCACGGCATCGCATCCCGCGACACCTACGTCATCGGCGACTGTGTGGCCGACCTGTGGTGCGCCGCGTCCGCCCTCCTCGAACTGGTCCCGGAGCTGGCCACGACACCGCCCCGCCTCGGCTACCTCGGCGAAAGCTTCGGCGGCGGCCTCGGCGCCCTCGCCCTCCCGTGGGACGACCGCTTCGCCGCGGCCCAGCTGACCGTCCCCACCTTCGGCAACCACCCGCTACGCCTCACGCTCCCCTGCGTGGGCAGCGGTGAATCGGTCCGCACCTACCACCGCGACCACCCCGAAGTCATCGACGTACTCCGGTACTTCGACGCGGCGACAGCAGCGACCCGCCTCGGCATCCCGACCCTGGTCGCGCCCGCGCTCTTCGACCCGTCCGTGCCGCCGCCCGGTCAGTTCGCCGTGCACAACGCACTGCCGCCCACCATCCGTGAACTGCACGTACTCCAGGCGGGTCACTTCGAGTACGAGGGCAAGACGGCCGAGGCCAAGCGCCTGGCCGACGCCAAGCCCCGCTTCTTCGCTGACCAGTTGGGGGCAGAAAGCTGAGGCGGCCTGTCCGGTGGATCTCCTGACGAGGAATTGCCGTGTGGACATCGCTACACCCTGCTAGCGTCTGCGACATGAAGCGCGCTGCTATGACGACGACGCCGGAGAGTGTCCCGGCGCGCTGACAGACGACCTGATCCGAAGCCCCGGGGCAAGTGCCCCGGGGCTTCGTCGTACGCCCGGTCACTTGCTCCGCAACCAGCAAGGAGACCGCGATGACCACCATCCACGACCACCGCAAACTGGGCCGCGAACTGGGCCTGTTCGACACCGATCCGCTGATCGGCGCCGGCCTGCCGTACTGGCTGCCCGACGGCGCGGCCGTGAGGCACACCCTGGAGGAGTACATCCGCGCCGCCGAGCGGCGGGCGGGCTACCAGCACGTGTACTCACCGGTCATCGGCAAGCGGGAGCTGTACGAAATCTCGGGGCACTGGGCGCACTACAGCGACGACATGTTCCCCCCGATGGACCTGGGCGGTGAGCAGGTCGTCCTGCGGCCGAGCCTGTGCCCTCATCACGCGGTGATCTATCGTTCCCGCTCCCACAGCTACCGTGAGCTGCCGCTGCGCATGGCCGAGCTGGGAGGCATGTACCGCTCCGAACTCTCCGGCGTGCTCGGCGGGCTGACCCGGGTGCGGGCCATCCAGCTCAACGACGCGCACATCTTCTGCACCCTGGACCAGGTCGCCGAGGAGGCGCAGGCGGCGCTGGACATGATCCGCCGGGCGTACGAGGCGCTCGGCATCACCCCGACCCGCTACCGGCTCTCCCTCCCGGGCCCCGGCGGCAAGTACGTTGCCGCACCAGAGAAGTGGCAGCGGTCCACCGCCCTGCTGACCGATGTCCTCGACCGCTCCGGCCTGCCCTACGAGGCAGCCGAGGGAGAGGCCGCGTTCTACGGGCCCAAGATCGACGTTCAGGTCACCGACGGCGCCGGCCGGGAGTCCACCCTGTCCACCGTCCAGGTCGACTTCCACCAGCCCGAGCAGTTCGACCTGCACTACATCGGCGCGGACGGCGCCAAACACCGCCCGGTCATGGTCCACCGCAGCATCATCGGCAGCGTGGAGCGAGCCGTTGCCCATCTCATCGAACAGCACGGCGGCGCGTTCCCCGCCTGGCTCGCCCCCACTCAGCTGGTCATCCTCCCGATCTCCGACACCGAACTGCCGAACGCCGCAGCCCTCGCACAACGCTGCACCAGTCTCGGACTGCGTGCCCAGATCGCGGGGCCGGACCGCGGCAGTCTGGGCGCCCGTATCCGAGAGGCCCGACTGGTTCCCTACCAAGCCGTCATCGGCGCCAAAGAGGCCGTTGAAGATCACGTCGCACTGCGCTTGCGTGACGGACGCCGACTCGACCCGCAGCCGGTCAGTGACGCACTCGCCCACATCAGCGCTCTCATCGGAGCCCACAGCACCGCCCTGTGGGCCGACACCACCGCATAGCAGCGTCATGATCAGCGTCTGTTCGCGGCCACGGTAACGGTGCCGTGGAAGAGACATAGGCCCTCTTGTCGAAGCCGGTGGGCCGCCGCCTCGGGCACCTCGGCGCCCACGGTTGGCCCGCCGGTCCCTCGGTTCGGGGATGGTGTGCTTGATGTGGCGCCTTCATGATCCGCCCGACAGCGCCTAGCGTTCCCCGCAGCCGCAGCTGGCCCGACGGGCCACCGTCACCGGCAGCATCAACGACACAGGTTCACCGTCCCGCTCCTCGCCGAGGCGGCGTACGAGCAACTCGACTGCCTCCTCGCCCAGTTGACGCATCGGCTGCCGCACGGTGGTCAGCGCGGGCCGCACCAGGCGGCTCAGCGGAATCCCGTCGAAACCGGTGACCGCCACATCGTCCGGCACCCGCACCCCGCGCCGGTCAAGGGCGTGCAGAGCGCCCACGGCCATCTGGTCGTTGGCAAAGATCATCGCCTCCGGAACCGTGCCGCCGCCCGGGCCGCCGTCCCCGCTCTCCTCGCCTGCCCGGTCGAGCAGCGCGTCGGTGGCGCGCTCGCCCTCGGCCTGGGTCATCATCTCCGTGCGCAGATCGGGCTCCTCGCGTACGGGGAGACCGGCGGCCCGGCACGCTTCCTGAAAGCCGCGGAACCGCGCCTCGGCGTCCGGCGATGCCTTCGAGCCGCCGACGAAGACGAGCCGCCGCAGGCCGTGGTCCTCGATGAGGTGACGCGTCAGCTCGCGCTGGCCGTCGGCGTTGGCGACCTCGATGTGATCGAGGTGGTCGAGCTCGTCGTTCTCACGGGGTCCGGCGAGCATCACGACGGGCAGCCGTCGTGAGATGACATCGAGATCCTCGGTCGGCACCGTCCTCGCGAGGACGGCGAACCCGTCGACCCGCCCGGCGACCTTGGCCACCAGGCTCTCCGGGCCGCCCTTGAGGGAGGCGGCGATCAGCAGCGCATACCCGTGCCGCCGCGCGGCCCGTTCCATGCCGCGGATGATCTGGTCGGAGTAGAGCATGAAGGCGTGGTCGTCATCGGCGTCGGCCGCGGCGGCCTCGGTCTCCGTGTCCGGGTCCGAGTAGTCGGGGAAGCAGAGCCCGAGGACGCCGGTCGATCGGCTGGCGAGCCCCCGAGCGTTGCCGCTCGGGACGTAGCCGAGCTCGCGGGCCGCGGCGAGGACCCGCTCCCGGGTCGTCTCCCGGACGGAGTCCGGGTTGCGGTAGACCCGCGACACCGTCGCGATGGAGACGCCTGACCGCTCGGCGACGTCGTACACCGTGGGGGTTGTGCTCACCCGACCGCCTGCTCGTCTCTCGTTCTGGAACCGGCCTGAACCGGATTGAAAGCGCATTCACAGTAGGCGCGTACGACGACCCTGGGCAAGGCCGGGTCTCCTTCGGGCGTCGGCCGAGAGGGGGAGGCCTGCAGGTGGACGGGGTCTGGGCGGGAGTACGGGAGCGCGTGCTCGCCCTCCGAGAGGCGCCGCAGAGGGCCAGGCGGCTCCAGGCCGATGCGGCCCGCCTCACCCCGCCAATCACCCCGCGAATCACCCCGCCAATCACCCCCGAATCACCCCGCGAACTCCACCTCCGGATACCTACCCGAAGGGCCGTCCAGCAGGTGGTCGTCCTTGTCCCGCAGCCAGCGGTCGAAGAACGACGTCGCATAGGCTCGCTCCGCCGCAACCGCGCGGTCCGGGGCGATCGTGCCTATGTGCTTCTCGATGACCTTGCGGTCCACCCCGGTCTGCGGGAGCAGCGCGGCGAGGTCCGTGTACGCCTGGTGCATCGAGCCGCGCAGGGTCAGATTCCGCTTCCAGCCGGTGGTGTGGGACCAGAACTCGCGCCATGACGGTTCCGTGGTGCGGTCGCTGCCCTGCCTGCCCATGAGCAGGAACGGGCGGGTCAGGCCGTGTTGGGCCACCGGCGTGAGGTTCGTGCCGTTCGGCTCGGGGTTGTTCTCCAGGGTGCCGTCCATGTTCATTCCTGCCTTGACCCGCCTGTCCTCGTACATTGTCTCGGCCGCCGCGATCCCGCCCGCCGATTGGCCGAACATGCCCACCCGCTCCTGGTCCACCACCCTGGACAGACCGTGCGGCAGGGAGCCGAGGCGGTCCAGGACGAACTTCGAGTCGGCCACCCGGATGTCCAGGACCTTCTTGAGCAGCGCCGGCACCGCTTCGTTCTGCTGCGCCTCCGCGAAGGCCTTGAGAAGCGGGGCGTCGTCCTTGACCGAGCCGTCGGGGAACTGCACGGCCGGTGCCTCATAGGTGTGGTCGATCGTCACCACCACATAGCCGTGGCTCGCCAGCTCCTCGACCGCAGAAGTACCCCACGTACGCGGGTCGTTGGCGCCCGCCGCGTACAGAAGCACCGGTCGTCGGCCCCCGCTCGTGTCGGCCGGAGCTCCCTCCCGCGCGTGCGTCCGCATGGCCGCGAAGTCGATCGCGTCCTTGGGTATGCCGTGGGGCGCTTTCGCGTTCCAGCGCTCTGCCGCGCCCGGCGCCATATAGGGAGCGAGGCGGTGCCCCGCGCCGCCCGGCCTTTCCGCCGCCGGATACCAGACGCTGATCATCAGTTCTCGGTACGGCACGGACTTCACCCACGGGTCGTGCCGTGAGGTGTCGACGAGGCGCGTCGACACCGTGCCGATCCGGTGCGGTCCTGTGGGTGCGGGGAGCTTCGCCTCGATGCCCATGGGACGCGCCTGCGCGGGGGACGGGGCGGCGAGCATCGTCGCCGCCAGCCCGGCCGCTGCGAGGCCGAGCACCGAGCGTCGAGTCACGACCGGGCGAGAGGCCGAACGAGTCACGGCCGAGGAAGAGTTCATGCCTCAATGCTGATCTCGCCCCGCCCTCGTGACCATGGGGGAAATCTTGAGTCTTCGGCCTGGGGGATTACCCCCAGACTCCCTCCCTCGCCCGCGTCGCAGCGCGCCGGCAGCACTGCCATCCGCGTCGCAGCACTGCCCCGCCGCGTCGCAGCGTTGTCGGCAGACCGCCGGCAGCGCTACTGCTCCCCCCGCCGCCGGATCTTGTTCCCGAGCCAGACCAGCGGGTCGTACTTCCGGTCAACTGCCCGTTCCTTCAAGGGAATCAGCGCGTTGTCCGTGATCTTGATGCCCTCGGGGCACACCTCCGTACAGCACTTCGTGATGTTGCAGTAGCCGAGCCCGTGCTCGTCCTGGGCGTTCTTCTTCCGGTCGAGGCCGTGCTCCGCCGCAGCGTCCAGCGGGTGCATGTCCAGTTCCGCGACCCGCATCAGGAAGCGCGGTCCCGCGAACGCCGTCTTGTTCTCCTCGTGGTCGCGCACCACATGGCACGTGTCCTGGCACAGGAAGCACTCGATGCACTTGCGGAACTCCTGGGAGCGGTCCACGTCCGCCTGCTGCATGCGGTACTCGCCGGGGCCGAGGCCCTCCGGCGGCACGAAGGCCGGCACCTCCCGTGCCTTCTTGTAGTTGAAGCCGACGTCCGTCACCAGGTCCCGCACCACGGGGAAGGCCCGCAGCGGTGTCACCGTGATGACGTCATCGCGGCTGAACACCGACATCCGCGTCATGCACATCAGCCGTGGCCGGCCGTTGATCTCCGCCGAGCACGAACCGCACTTGCCCGCCTTGCAGTTCCAGCGCACCGCCAGGTCCGGGGTCTGGGTCGCCTGCAGGCGGTGGATGATGTCGAGGACGACCTCGCCTTCGTTGACCTCGACCTTGAAGTCCTCCAGATCGCCGCCTCCCGCGTCCCCGCGCCAGACCCGGAACCGCGCGTCGTACGATGTGCTCGAAGGACTGCTCGACGGGCTCGACGGGCTCGAAGGGCTCGGCTTAGCGGTACTCACTCGTAAAGCTCCTCTTCGGCGAGGTACTTGACCAGCTCTTCCTTCTCGAAGAGAGCAAGCAGGTCGGGACGGATGGGCTCGGTGGTGACCCGCACCAGGTCGATCTGGCCGCGCACGGGATCCGTCGCCGCAAGCCCGCCTGAAGGATCCGTGAGCTGGCAGAGCAGATTCGCGCGCCGCCAATCGCGGTTCATGCCCGGGTGGTCCTCGCGGGTGTGCCCGCCCCGGCTCTCCGTGCGCTCCAGGGCGGCCCGTGCCACGCACTCGCTGACCAGGAGCATGTTGCGCAGGTCGAGCGCGAGGTGCCAGCCGGGGTTGAACTGGCGGTGGCCCTCGACGCCGGCCCGCCGTGCCCGCACCCGCAGTTCCGCCAGCTTCTCCAGGGCCTGTTCCATCTCTGACTCGCGGCGGATGATGCCGACCAGGTCGTTCATCGTCTGCTGGAGTTCCTGGTGGAGCGTGTACGGATTCTCCGGCGCCGCCCCGGCCTCCGGGCCCTCCGCGCTGAACGGCCGCAGCGCCTCGGCCGCCGCCGTGTCCACCTGCACATCGTCCACCAGAGGCCTCGCCTCGGCTCCGGAAAGCCCACCCCCGGAAAGTCCGTCCCCGGAGAACCCGGCCGCGTACCGCGCGGCGTGCAGTCCCGCGCGCCGCCCGAAGACGAGCAGGTCGGAGAGGGAGTTGCCGCCGAGCCGGTTGGAGCCGTGCATGCCGCCCGCGACCTCGCCGGCCGCGTACAGGCCGGGCACGCGCTCTGCCGCCGCCGTGTCCGACTCGACCGCGATGCCGCCCATCACGTAGTGGCAGGTCGGTCCGACCTCCATCGCCTCGGCCGTGATGTCGACGTCCGCGAGTTCCTTGAACTGGTGGTACATGGACGGGAGTCGGCGCCGGATGACCTCGGCGGGCATGCGCGTCGACACGTCGAGGAAGACCCCGCCGTGCGGCGAGCCGCGGCCCGCCTTCACCTCGGAGTTGATGGCGCGCGCCACTTCGTCGCGCGGCAACAGCTCAGGGGGGCGGCGGTTGTTGTCCGGATCCTCGTACCAGCGGTCGCCTTCCTCCTCCGACTGCGCGTACTTCTCCTTGAAGACGTCCGGTACGTAGTCGAACATGAACCGCTTGCCTTCGGAGTTGCGCAGTACCCCGCCGTCGCCGCGCACCGACTCGGTGACCAGGATGCCCTTCACTGAGGGAGGCCAGACCATCCCCGTCGGGTGGAACTGCACGAATTCCATGTTGAGGAGCGGCGCACCGGCGAGCAGGGCGAGCGCGTGGCCGTCGCCCGTGTACTCCCACGAGTTCGACGTCACCTTGAAGGACTTGCCGATGCCACCGGTCGCAAGGACCACACTCGGGGCCTCCAGCACGAAGAAGCGGCCGGACTCGCGGTCGTAGCAGAACGTGCCGCTGACCCGCTCGTCCTCCTTCAGGACGCGGGTGACCGTGCACTCCTGGAAGACCTTCAACCGCGCTTCGTGGTCGCCGAATTCGCGTTCGTCCTCCTGCTGGAGGGAGACGATCTTCTGCTGGAGCGTGCGGATCAGTTCGAGGCCGGTGCGGTCGCCCACGTGCGCGAGGCGGGGGTACTCGTGCCCCCCGAAGTTGCGCTGGGAGATCCGCCCGTCCGCCGTACGGTCGAACAGGGCGCCCCAGGTCTCCAACTCCCAGACGCGATCGGGCGCTTCGCGCGCGTGCAGCTCGGCCATCCGCCACTGGTTGAGGAACTTGCCGCCGCGCAGGGTGTCGCGGAAGTGGACCTGCCAGTTGTCGCCGGAGTTCACATTGCCCATGGAGGCCGCGATGCCGCCCTCGGCCATCACCGTATGGGCCTTGCCGAACAGGGACTTGCAGATCACGGCGGTACGGGCGCCCCGCTCACGTGCCTCGATCGCGGCCCGAAGGCCCGCGCCTCCGGCTCCCACCACGACAACGTCCCACTGCTGCCGCTCCACTTGAGACATCAGAACAACCTCGGATCGTCGAAGGCGCCGGACGCGATCAGATACACGTAGAAGTCGGCGAGCGCCACACTCACCAGGGAGACCCAGGCGAGCAGCATGTGCCGTGCGTTCAGTTTTCCGACCCACTGCCACATGCGGTACCGCACGGGGTGCTTGGAGAAGTGCTTGAGCTTGCCGCCGACGATGTGCCGGCAGGAGTGACAGGAGAGCGTGTACAGCCAGATCAGCGTGATGTTGACCAGGAAGATGAGCGTGCCGAGGCCCATGTGGCCCCACTCGTAGTGCTCATCGCGGAACGAGAGCACGGTGTCGTACGTGAGGATGCCCGCCACCGGAACCGCCGCGTAGAAGAAGTAGCGGTGGATGTTCTGCAGGATCAGCGGGAAGCGGGTCTCTCCGGAGTACTTCTTGTGCGGCTCGGCGACCGCGCAGGCGGGCGGTGAGGCCCAGAAGCCGCGGTAGTAGGCCTTGCGGTAGTAGTAGCAGGTCAGCCGGAAGCCGAGCGGGAAGATCAGGATGAGCAGGGCGGGGGACAGGCCCCACCAGCTGCCGAAGATCTCCCAGTTGGGCCCTGACCGCATCGGCTCGCAGTTCTCGGCGAGGCAGGGCGAGTAGAACGGTGAGACGTAGGGCGCCGCGTAGTAGTCCGCGTTCGCGAAGGCCCGCCACGTCGAGTAGACGATGAAGGCGAAGAGCCCGGCGGCGGTCGCGGCGGGCGCCAGCCACCAGCGGTCGGTCCGCAGATGGGCAGCGCTGATCGCGGCGCGCGTCGCCCCTCGTACGCCGCCGGGATCCTGACCGCTTTTCAGATGAGGTTCCGTGCCAGTGGCCAACGAGGCTCCACTCCTTTGTCCTCAGATCGGCAGTTCTCACGTTCGACGTCCGGCGGATCGGCCGTCCTCGGATCGACTGTCCTCAGGCCGGCGTCCGGGATCAGGGCGGGTGCGGCGCCTCAAGGGGCATGTCGGTCCCGCGCGCCGAGGCCCTCGTCGTCCGAGTCCGTCCACAGCGAGCTGTCGTACGGCGTATCCGGGATGGTGACCAGGTCAGGCCGCTTCGACGGGGCTCCGGCGGGATCCGGGGCCGAGGCGCGCAGGAGCGCGACGCTCTCGCGCAGATGGTCGGCGTCCGTGCGGACGCGGCGGACGTCGATCCCGGCAAGACCACCCCGGGAACCCGCGCCGACCTGCTGCTCCAGCTTGCCGACGGCGCGGACCAGATCGTCGACGCAGCGCTGAACAGCCGTCAGATCATCCTGCAGAGCCATGACTTGCCCTCACTTCAGTGGTGCGGCGGCAACGTTCATGCGCCTGCGAGTGTCGCGCGTCACATCCCGGCTTGTGAAGGGATGTGCCGGGATTCCCGGCTCGTACGCGCCGAAACGCGCCGGGGTGCGCGCCGCCGCCCCGGCCGTGCCTCGGGGCGCGCACCGGCGCCGTCGTCGCGCTCGGTCACGCTCGGTCACGCCGGGTTGGGCCGCACGAGTGGGATCCGGCGCGCCCACGCCGTGTCGCTCCCCTGTGCCGGGTCCCGTCCCCTTCAGTGGATCGATAGATGTGATCAGCTCCATATACCGCCATACGTGATCAAACCCGGCCCGGTCCTGGTAGCGGGCGGCCGGGCGAGCCCCGGAGGTACCCGTCATGTCCCCAGACCGCGCCAGACTGAGATCTGCCGTGTTCCTCGCCACGGGCGTGCTAGCTCTGCCCGCCCTCGCCGCCTGCAGCTCCCAGGACGAGGCGGGCGCCCCGACCGCCGGTCAGGACGTCGCGCCCGCGGCCCGGGATCGCGTCGCCGACGGCGGGACCATGAACTGGGCCGTCGACGCGATGCCGGAGACCCTCAACACCTTCCAGTCGGACGCCGATTCGGGCACGTCACGGATCGCGGGAGCGGTCCTGCCGTCGATGTTCCGTCTCGACGCGCAGGGCAGGGCGCAGCAGAACACCGACTTCCTCGAGTCGGCGAAGGTCGTCGAGCGCGAGCCCAAGCAGGTCGTGCTCTACAAGCTCAACCAGCAGGCGGTGTGGAGCGACGGCCGGGAGATCGGGGCCGATGACTTCGCGGCGCAGCAGCGCGCCCTGTCCGGGAAGGACAGCGCCTACTGGACGGCACGCAACGCGGGCTACGACCGCATCGAGAAGATCGAGCGCGGCGCGGACAACCTGGAGGTGCGCGTCACCTTCAACAAGCCGTACGCGGACTGGCGTTCGCTCTTCTCGCCGCTGTACCCGAAGGAGGTCATGGGCACTCCTGACACCTTCAACGACGGCGCGCGGCGCAAGCTCAAGGTGAGCGCGGGCCCCTTCGCGGTGCGGGAGTTCGACAGCAAGGCGGACGAGGTCACGCTGGTCCGCAACCCGCGCTGGTGGGGCAGGCCGGCCAAGCTCTCCAAGCTGGTCCTGCGCGAGGTCCCGCGTGAGGAGCGCGCCGCCGCGCTCGCGCAGGGGAAGGTCGACCTCGCCGAGATCGACGCCCCGGAGGCGCGCCGCATCACGAACGCCGCGCGTGACCAGGGTGTCCAGGGCCCGCTCAGCCACGGCCCCGAGGCACAGCTGACCCCGGCCAAGGCGCTGCGCTCCTGGGCGATCGCCAACGGCTCCGACGAGGAGGCGGCCGACACCGAGCAGCAGGCCCGCGAGAAGACCGGCAAGGCGATCAAGAGGTACGCCACCGAACAGTCGGGCCTGCGGGGCTACACCGTCCGCAAGTCCCTCGAACCGGCCTACACGCAGCTCGCCCTCAACGGCACCGAGGGCCCGCTCGCCGACGACCGGGTGCGGCGCGCGGTGGCCCGCGCACTCGACCGCGACGAGCTCGCCAAGGCGGTCCTGACACCGCTCGGCCTGCCCGCCGAGCCGGTCGGCAGCCACCTGGCCCTCGCCGGGCAGCAGGCGTACGCGGACAACAGCGGGGCCCTGGGCGACCAGGACACCACCGAGGCGCGGGCGCTGCTCGCCGACGCCGGGTGGACGCCGGGCGGTCCGGTGAAGGAGCCGAAGGGGAAGACGGCCGGCGGCGAGGCGGGGGCCAAGAAGGCGAAGGCGGAATCCGACGCGGACTCGGCCGAGGGCTCAGAGGGCTCGGAGGGTTCAGAGGACTCGCAGGACTCGGGCGACGACGGCACGTACGTCGTCGGGGAGGACGACCAGAAGCCGGGCGACAGCGGCACCTCGGTGCTCGCGCCCGCTCCGGCGGCTGCGTACCAGCAGGCGGCGCTGACCCGCCAGGCCGCGTCTCTCACGGCTCATCGCGAGGCGGACAAGGAGAAGAAGAAGGACCCCGGCGGGCACGCCAAGCAGCACGCCGAGAAGCGCGCGGAGAAGCACGCCGACAAGCAGGCCGCGAAGGGCGGTGCGCCCGGTGCGTACGCCCCCAAGGGCACCGCGGCACCCGCCGGGGCCACCCCGGCGGCGGGCGGCCCCATGGCGAAGGACGGCAAGCCCCTCACCCTCCGCTTCGTCCTGCCGTCCGGCGAGGGCTCGGAGTCGCTGCGGACCGTGGCCGACCGGATCTCGCGGATGCTGGAGAAGATCGGCGTCCGTACGGAGACGGCGAAGGTCGACGACGAAAGCTACTTCAAGGACCACATCGCGTCGGGTCAGTACGACCTCGCCCTCTACTCCTGGCCCGCTTCGGCCTTCCCGGCCACGGACGCGCGCCCGATCTTCGCCAAGCCGGTGCCCGCCGCGGACGGCTCGCTGAACGTCGAGCAGAACTACACGCGGGTCGGCACGGACCACATCGACCAGCTGTTCGATCAGGCGCTCGGGGAGCTGGACGAGGACGAGAACCGCGCCCTGGTCAGAAAGGCCGACGCCCGGATCTGGGCCGAGGCCGGATCCATCCCCCTCTACCAGCGCCCCCAGCTGATGGCGGCCCGCACGAACCTCGCCAACGCGGGTGCCTTCGGCTTCCAGTCCCCGAACTTCGAGGACATGGGCTTCCTGAAGCCGGGCGCGAAGCCCGCGGGCAAGCCCGCCGCGAAGTAGCTCCGTAGCAGGTCACGCTCAGATTCCGCTCAACTCCCTTGCCCGCCGGCACCTCCGGCGGGCAAGGTCGTTTCCACCCATTGACCTGTACGTATTCCCCCCGGCTCCCCCTCGTGCGGTTCGCGTCCCCCACCGCGGCCCAGAAGTCCCTGCCCGAGGGGCGAAGCACCCCCTATAACCCCTGGTCAGGCCGCCCGCGAGGGCCCCGCGGAGGTGACCTCCGCGTAAGGCACGTAGACTGGGGTGAGGCCGTGGCGTGTTCTGCCCGGCAGGGCACGCGTGCCGGACCGTACGCGCGGCCATCCACTCTTCCCGGGAGAAGCGCAGCTCGTATGCCCACGCGCCATGACATTCGTAATGTAGCCATCGTCGCCCACGTCGACCACGGCAAGACCACGCTGGTCGACGCCATGCTCAAGCAGGCCGGCTCCTTCGCCGCGCACGCCGCCGAGTCGCTCGACGACCGCATGATGGACTCGAACGACCTGGAGCGTGAGAAGGGCATCACGATCCTGGCCAAGAACACGGCCGTCAAGTACCACCCCAAGGATGGCGGCGACGTCATCACCATCAACATCATCGACACCCCCGGCCACGCCGACTTCGGTGGCGAGGTCGAGCGCGGCCTGTCGATGGTCGACGCGGTCGTCCTTCTCGTGGACGCCTCTGAGGGCCCGCTGCCCCAGACCCGCTTCGTGCTCCGCAAGGCCCTCCAGGCCAAGATGCCGGTCATCCTGTGCATCAACAAGACGGACCGTCCCGACTCGCGCATCGCCGAGGTCGTCGACGAAACGTATGACCTCTTCCTGGACCTGGACGCGGACGAGGACCAGATCGAGTTCCCGATCGTCTACGCCTGCGCCCGTGACGGCGTCGCCTCGCTGACCAAGCCGGAGGACGGCACCGTCCCGGCCGACAGCGAGAACCTCGAGCCGTTCTTCTCCACGATCCTGGACACCGTCCCGGCTCCGGAGTACGACGAGGAGGCCCCGCTCCAGGCTCACGTCACGAACCTGGACGCCGACAACTTCCTCGGCCGTATCGCGCTGTGCCGTGTCGAGCAGGGCGAGCTGCGCAAGGGCCAGACCGTCACCTGGATCAAGCGTGACGGCTCGCAGTCCAACGTCCGCATCACCGAGCTGATGATGACGGAGGCGCTCACCCGCAAGCCCGCCGAGAAGGCGGGCCCCGGTGACATCTGTGCCATCGCCGGTATCCCGGAGATCATGATCGGTGAGACCCTCGCCGACCCCGAGAACCCGATCGCGCTCCCGCTGATCACGGTCGACGAGCCCGCGATCTCCATGACCATCGGCACCAACACCTCGCCGCTCGTCGGCAAGGGCGGCAAGGGCCACAAGGTCACCGCCCGCCAGGTGAAGGACCGTCTGGACAAGGAGCTCATCGGTAACGTCTCGCTCCGTGTCCTGGACACCGAGCGTCCCGACGCCTGGGAGGTCCAGGGCCGTGGTGAGCTCGCGCTCGCCATCCTGGTCGAGCAGATGCGCCGCGAGGGCTTCGAACTGACCGTCGGCAAGCCCGAGGTCGTCACCAAGCAGATCGACGGCAAGACGTACGAGCCGATCGAGCGCATGACGATCGACTCGCCCGAGGAGCACCTCGGCGCCATCACGCAGCTGATGGCGACCCGCAAGGGCCGCATGGAGACGATGACCAACCACGGCTCCGGCTGGATCCGCATGGAGTGGATCGTTCCGTCGCGTGGCCTCATCGGCTTCCGCACGGAGTTCCTGACCCAGACCCGCGGCACCGGCATCGCGCACTCGATCTTCGAGGGTCACGAGCCGTGGTTCGGCGACCTGCGCACCCGTCACAACGGCTCGCTCGTCGCGGACCGTTCGGGTTCGGTCACGCCGTTCGCGATGGTCAACCTCCAGGAGCGCGGTGTCATCTTCACCGAGGCCGGCACCGAGGTGTACGAGGGCATGATCGTCGGCGAGAACTCGCGCGCCGACGACATGGACGTGAACATCACCAAGGAGAAGAAGCTCACCAACATGCGTGCGGCTTCCGCGGACACGACCGAGAACGTCGTGCCCGCCCGCAAGCTGTCGCTCGAGCAGTCCCTGGAGTTCTGCCGCGACGACGAGTGCATCGAGGTGACCCCGGAGACCGTGCGTATCCGCAAGGTCGTCCTGGACGCCAAGCAGCGTGGCCGCAGCGCCTCGCGCGCCAAGCACGGCTGAGGCCGGTAGCAGGCGCAGCAGAAACAACTGCCGCTGACGCTCGTCGAATTCGGCAACTGAGGCCGGTTTCCGCCCCTCCCTCCCCGGGAGAGGCGGGACCGGCCTCGCCGCGTATCTGTGGGGGCGCCCCTTGCGCGGGCCTCAGCGGCACTACGCTGGCCCAGACCTCGGGGGCGACGGTTCTCCACCGCCGCGACTCTCCGCGCATCTACGCGCGTCCGCCAAATCGCCTCCGACGGCGCCGCGAGCCGTTTCCAACTCGGTCCGCCGCAACCGGTTTTCCTGGACCGTGTGTCCGGAATACGGACACCGTTGACCGTTAGATGTGTAACACGTCCGTTTCGCAACCATCTATCTCGGATCGGTTTGTCCGGATTTTGGAAGTTGTACGCACCAGGTGTGATTGAACCGAGACCAAAAGAGTGTGGTCGGGCGGTACCTCATGGCTAATAGTTGACCGCGTATAGCTCGGGTCAATGGGTCACGCGCTGTGGGGAGCGCCGACTCACGAGCATCCTGGGGTACTCGATCTACGCGCCGTCAGGGGTGTCGGCGCGGTTTCTCGTACCCCCTCTTGTAGTGAACAAGTGGACTCATGAGGAGGAACCCCATGCGTGGTGCCAAGAGCGCCAAGTGGGTCGCGATAGCGGGTGTCGTGGCGCTGACGGCAACGGCCTGCGGCGGCGGCAGCGACAGCAGCGGCAACAGCGGCAAGGTCGACCCCAAGGGGATCGTCAGTTACGCCAACGGTGAGCCGCAGAACGCCTTGCAGCCCGCCAACACCATGGAGGCGTACGGCAGCGTCGTCATCAACTCCCTCTTCACGGGGCTTGTCAACTACGACAAGCAGGGGAACATCACCTACGAGAACGCCGAGTCGGTCACCCCCGACAAGGACAACAAGGTGTGGACCGTCAAGCTCAAGCCGGGCTGGAAGTTCCACAACGGCGAGGCCGTCACGGCCAAGTCGTACGTGGACGCCTGGAACTTCGCGGCGAACCCCGCCAACGGCCAGCAGAACAGCGGCTGGTACCGCGACATCGTCGGTTACGACAAGGTCCACCCCGAGAAGGGGAAGGGCACCGGCAAGACCATGTCCGGTCTGAAGGTCGTCGACGACAACACCTTCACCATCACGCTGAACTCGGGCATCCCGTACTACGCGTACAAGCTCGTCTACGCGCCCTTCTACCCCATGCCCTCGGCTGCCCTGAAGGACCCGAAGACGTACGGCGAGAAGCCGGTCGGCAACGGTCCCTACAAGCTGAAGAGCTGGGACCACAAGAAGTCGATCAAGGTCACCGCCTGGTCCGGCTACAAGGGTGAGAAGAAGCCGAAGAACGGCGGCATCGACTTCAAGGCGTACACGACGCCGCAGGCCGCGTACAACGACCTGCGCTCGGACAACGTCGACACGATGCCGCTGATCCCGGACAGCGAGCTCGCCAACTTCAAGCAGGACTTCGGCGACCGCGCCATCGAGCAGGACTTCTCGGCGATCAACACGGTCAACCCGGCCTTCTACAGCAAGACGTTCAAGGACGTCGACGTGAAGGTCATCCAGGGTCTGTCCATGGCGATCGACCGCGACACCATCGCGAAGACCACCTTCGCCGGTACGCGTGAGTCCGCATCGGGCTGGGTCGCCAAGGGCGTCAAGGGCTACAAGGCCGGCGCCTGTGGTGAGTTCTGCAAGTTCAACCCGAAGAAGGCCAAGCAGTTCGTCAAGGACGGCGGCGGCGTTCCGGGTAACAAGATCACCATCCAGTACAACGCCGACCAGCCGCACAAGGGCTGGGTCACGGCGGTGTGCAACAGCATCACCAAGTCGACCGGCGTGAAGTGCACCGGCGACCCGACGACCGACTTCCAGGCCGACACCGAGATTCGGGACAAGAAGCAGGTCAAGGCGATGTACCGGTCGGGCTGGGTGCTCGACTACCCGTTCAACGGCAACTTCCTCGCCGACCTCTACGGCACGGGCGTCGACGGCAACAAGGGCGGCTTCTCGGACAAGAAGTTCGACGAGCTGACCAAGAAGGCCGACGCGGCCAAGACGATCGACGAGTCCGCGGAGCTGTACAACGAGGCTGAGAAGCAGCTCGTCAACACCTTCCCGGGCATTCCGCTCTGGTACAACAAGACGCTCTCCGCCTACTCGCAGAACGTCAAGCACGTGCAGTTTGACCAGGCCGGTGACCCGATCCTCACCGACATCGAGGTCTTCAAGAAGTAGGCGTCGGAGGCCCGTTCCCGAAGCGACGCCCGGCGATCCCGGGCGTCGCTTCGGGCGGCTCCGGATTGGACGGAGGCACCAATGGGGCGTTATGTCGCGCGGCGACTGCTCCAGATGATCCCGGTTTTCATCGGGACAACCCTGTTGATCTTCATCATGGTCAACGTGCTCCCCGGCGACCCCGTACGGGCGCTGTGGGGCGACAAGCCACCGGACCCGGCACAGGTGGCGCAGATTCGCCACGACCGTGGTCTGGATCTGCCGCTGTGGCAGCAGTATCTGCACTACATGGGCGGCCTGCTGCAGGGAGACTTCGGCAAGACCATCGCCGGTAACCGGCCGGTCCTGGACGAGATCACCCAGGCCTTCCCGGTCTCGATGCGACTGGCCTCCATGGCCTGGACGTTCGAGCTCATCGTCGGCATCACCCTGGGTGTGCTTGCCGGCATCAGGCGCGGCCGGTTCGTCGACAACACCGTCACGCTCTTCACGCTCCTGGTGATCTCCGTACCGATCTTCGTGGTCGGTCTGCTGTGCCAGCTGTTCTTCGGCAATGAACTGGGCTGGATCACGCCCACGGTTCAGGACTCCGAGAACATGGGCCAGCTGCTGGTGCCGGCGATCGTGCTCGGCATGGTGGGCCTCGCCTATGTGGCGAGACTGACGCGCACCTCGATCGCCGAGAACCGGCAGGCGGACTACATGCGCACCGCGGTGGCCAAGGGCCTGCCCCGGCAGCGCATCATCACCCGGCATCTGCTGCGCAACTCGCTGATCCCCGTGGTGACTTACCTCGGCACGGACGTCGGCACCCTGATGGGTGGCGCGGTCATCACCGAGGGCATCTTCAACGTGACGGGCGTCGGCAATCTCCTCTTCCAGGCTCTCGCCCGCCGTGAGGGCGCGGTCATCGTCGGTGTAGTCACCGTCCTGGTGCTCGTGTACCTCGCAGCCAGCCTGATCGTCGACCTGCTTTACGCGGTCCTGGACCCGAGGATCCGTTATGCCTGACCTCACCAAGACCACGGCCACGGACGAGAAGACCGTGGCGCCCTCCGCTCCCACGGACGCGATCGCGGCCGGTCCCGCACCGGGAAAGCCGCGAAGCCTGTGGAACGACGCGTGGCGCGAGCTGCGCGGCAATCCGCTCTTCGTGATCTCGTCGATCCTGATCGCGATCCTGCTGGTGGTGGCCGTCTTCCCCGGCCTGTTCACCAGCACGAATCCCGAGTCCGGCGACCAGGTGAACCACTTCCTGGGCAAGCCCGAACTCAGCAAGTTCTTCCAGGAGAGCTGGTTCGGCTACGACAGGGTGGGCCGCAGCATCTACGCCCGCGTCGTCTTCGGAGCGCGCAACTCGATCCTCGTCGGCGTCGGCGTGACGATCCTCGTCACCTTCTTCGGCGGCCTGTGCGGCATGCTCGCGGGCTACTTCGGCGGCTTCTGGGACAGCCTCATCTCCCGGCTCACCGACGTGTTCTTCGGCATCCCGTTCCTGCTCGGCGCCATGGTCGTCCTGAACGCCTTCACCGACCGCACCGTGTGGGTCGTCATGGGCGCGCTTGCCTTCCTCGGCTGGACGCAGATCGCCCGCGTGATGCGCGGCGCGGTCATCACCACCAAGCACGCCGACTATGTGGTGGCGGCGCGCGCGCTCGGCGCCGGGACGAAGCGGATCCTGTTCCGCCACATCCTGCCGAACGCGCTGGCTCCGGTGATCGTCGTGGCGACCATCTCGCTCGGTACGTACATCGTGGCCGAGTCGACGCTGTCGTACCTGGGCCTCGGCATCGGTGACGGCGCCATCTCCTGGGGCGGCGACATCTCCGACGCGACGCAGGACATCCGGAACAACCCGCACACGCTGTTCTTCCCGGCAGGAATGCTGAGTATCACGGTGCTGGCGTTCATCATGATGGGTGACGCCGTACGCGAAGCCCTCGACCCGAAGCTGCGCTGAGGGAGGCGTAAATGACCAGCATCGACATCAAGGAAAACTCGGTTCCCGCCCCCCGCTCGGGCGAGGAAAAGGGCGGCAGGCTGCTTGACGTCAAGGACCTGCACGTCGAGTTCCACACCCGCGAGGGTGAGGTCAAGGCGGTCAACGGCGTCAACTACAGCGTGGACGCGGGCGAGACGCTCGCCGTTCTCGGTGAGTCGGGCTCCGGCAAGTCCGTGACCGCCCAGGCGATCATGGGCATCCTCGACATGCCGCCGGGCAAGATCCCGCAGGGCGAGATCCTCTTCCGCGGCCAGGACATGCTGAAGATGTCCAACGAGGAGCGCAGGAAGATCCGTGGTCGCAAGATCGCGATGATCTTCCAGGACGCCCTGTCGTCGCTCAACCCCGTGCTCTCGGTGGGCTATCAGCTCGGCGAGATGTTCCGGGTGCACGACGGGCTCGGCCGCAAGCAGGCCAAGGCCAAGGCCATCGACCTGATGGACCGGGTGAAGATCCCGGCGGCCAGGGAGCGGGTGAACGACTACCCGCACCAGTTCTCGGGCGGTATGCGCCAGCGCATCATGATCGCGATGGCGCTCGCCCTCGAGCCGGACCTGATCATCGCGGACGAGCCGACGACGGCGCTCGACGTGACGGTCCAGGCGCAGGTCATGGACCTGCTGGCCGACCTTCAGCGCGAGTACAACATGGGCCTGATCCTGATCACCCACGACCTGGGTGTGGTCGCGGACGTGGCCGACAAGATCGCGGTCATGTACGCGGGCCGGATCGTCGAGACGGCCCCGGTCCACGAGCTCTACAAGCGCCCCGCGCACCCGTACACGCGCGGTCTGCTCGAGTCGATTCCCCGGCTCGACCAGAAGGGCCAGGAGCTCTACGCGATCAAGGGCCTGCCGCCCAACCTGCTCCACATCCCGTCCGGTTGCGCCTTCAACCCGCGCTGCCCCAAGGCGCAGGACATCTGCCGTACGGACGTCCCGGCCCTGGTGCCGGTGGCGGAGCAGGACGGCGGGGAGCTGCCGGGTCGCGGCAGCGCGTGCCACTTCTGGAAGGAGACGATCCATGGCTGAGCTCAAGAAGAATGACGAGCCTCAGGACGCGACCCCGAGCGTCTCCGACGTGGAAACGGTCGACGCGTCCAGCGCCGAGGAGGCCGTCGCGGCCATCGAGGCACCGGTGGAGCGCGGCGAGCCGATCCTTCAGGTCCGCAACCTGGTCAAGCACTTCCCGCTCACGCAGGGGATCCTGATCAAGAGGCAGATCGGTGCGGTCAAGGCGGTCGACGGCATCTCCTTCGACCTCTACCAGGGCGAGACGCTTGGCATCGTGGGCGAGTCCGGCTGTGGCAAGTCCACGGTCGCCAAGCTCCTGATGACCCTCGAACGCGCCACGGCCGGCGAGGTCTTCTACAAGGGCCAGGACATCACCAAGCTTTCGGGGCGCGCCCTGAAGGCGGTCCGCCGCAACATCCAGATGGTGTTCCAGGACCCGTACACGTCGCTCAACCCCCGTATGACGGTGGGCGACATCATCGGGGAGCCCTTCGAGATCCACCCCGAGGTGGCTCCCAGGGGCTCGCGCCGCCAGAAGGTCCAGGACCTCCTGGACGTGGTGGGCCTGAACCCGGAGTACATCAACCGCTACCCGCACCAGTTCTCGGGCGGCCAGCGCCAGCGCATCGGCATCGCGCGCGGTCTGGCCCTGAACCCCGAGATCATCATCTGCGACGAGCCGGTCTCGGCGCTCGATGTGTCGGTGCAGGCGCAGGTCATCAACCTGATGGAGAAGCTGCAGGACGAGTTCAACCTCTCCTACCTCTTCATCGCGCACGACCTGTCGATCGTCCGGCACATCTCGGACCGTGTGGGCGTGATGTACCTCGGCAAGATGGCGGAGATCGGCTCGGACGAGCAGATCTACGAGCACCCGACGCACCCGTACACGCAGGCACTGCTCTCCGCGGTGCCGGTGCCTGACCCGGAGGCGCGCGAGGGCCGCGAGCGGATCATCCTCACCGGTGACGTCCCGTCCCCGGCGAACCCGCCTTCGGGCTGCCGCTTCCGCACCCGCTGCTGGAAGGCGGAGGCGAAGTGCGCGGAGGAGACCCCGCTGCTCGCGATCCCGCAGCGGTTCGCGGGCCAGGACACTCCGGCGGCGCATGAGTCGGCGTGTCACTTCGCGGAGGAGAAGGACGTCGTGCACGCGGCGTAATCTCGTCCTCGGCTTTTGGCCGTACGTGATGGGGGTGCCCGGAACCACTCGGTTCCGGGCGCCCCCATTTTCGTGTGTAACATCCGGGCGCCGCCGAGCGTGTCCAGGTCAGAAGCGGAACGCAGGAGCGGACGGACGGGGACGATGACGACACGGTCGGAAGGTGCGGATCGCGCGGCGGAGTTCGACGCGTTCTACGCCGCCACCGCCAAAAGACTGGTCGCCACGGTCTATGCGACGACCGGCGATCTGGCGGAGGCGGAGGACGCGGTGCAGGAGGCGTATGTGCGGGCTTGGCAGCGGTGGGAGCGGCTGACCCGGGAGGGGGATCCGCTGCCGTGGGTCAGGACGGTGGCCTCGCGGCTCGCGATCAGTGCGTGGCGGCGGACCAGGAGCCGGCTGCGGGCGCAGTTCCGGCATG
>NZ_BAAAUG010000043.1:3428-12686 GCF_039533825.1 Streptomyces rectiviolaceus | reverse complement strand
AGCTGTCGGCGGACCGGGTGGCCCTGGTGGAGGCGCTGCGTGAACTGCCGCCGCAGCAGCGGCAGGTGGTGGTGCTGCATCACCTGCTCGACCTCCCCCTGGAACAGGTCGCCCTGGAGACGGGCGCGTCCAACGGGGCGGTCCGCACCCGGCTGAGCCGGGCCCGCAAGGCGCTGGGGGAGCGCTTGACCGACAGGACTGCTTTCACCGCGGAAGGGGCGGCCCACCATGGCTGAGGTCGAAGAGCTGCTGGACGACGTCACGGTACGGATGCCGAGCGGGGCGGAGCTACGGGCGCGGGGCGGGAGGCGGACCATGCGGAGGCGGGTGGCAGGGGGAGTGGCTGTCGTGGCGGCGCTGGCGGGGGTGGTGACGTGGGGCGTGGCCTCCGGGGGAGGGGGCGGTGACGGCCGAGAGGTGCGGCCCGCGGCCACGCCGACGGACAACCCCTTCAAGGTGGGCGGGGTCGTGCGCCTGCTGTCGCCCGAGCTGATGCCGCAGGCCACGAAGTGGCACTGGAAGAGCATGGAGGAGGAGGTGATGGTGGACCTGCCCCTGCCGAAGGTGGGCCGGGACAAGAGCTGCCCGGGCTCGGACGCCGGGCGGAAGGCACCGAGCCAGGTCCAGTACGGCACGGAGTACTACAGCGACAAGGGAGCCAACGCCAGGCAGCGGGTCACCGAGTACGACAGTGCGTCCGTCGCGGCGGACGAGGTGTCCCGTCTGCGCGACGCGCTGACCGAATGCGGGCTGTGGGAGCACGCGGAAGGGGCGGACCCCTACTGGTTCGGTACCACCGAGTCCTCCTCGCGGCTGCGGGTCAGCATCGAGCGGTGGCGCGGGTGGGTGTCCGTCGTCGAGGTGGAGGTGGACGGGCGTGGATGACGGGGCCCGCGTCCGGTCGAGCGGGACGGTCGCCGTGCTCGGCCTCCGCCCCTGGAGCCCCTGGAGGGAACAGGACGCCGCCGCCGTACTCACCGCCCTGTCGGCTCCGGAGATGTCCCGGCAGACCGCCGGGGAGCCCGTCGACTCCCGTGAGAGCGCCTCCCGTTGGATCGCGCGACGGGAGGAAGAGGAGCGTGCCGGGACCGCGTACGCCTTCGCGGTGGTCGACGGGGACGACGTCCCGCTAGGCAACGTCGCCGTGGGCGCGGTGAACCACGTCCACGCGACAGGCTGGGTCTCGTACTGGACGGCGCCGTCGGCGCGGGGGCGCGGCGTGGCGACGTACGGGTGCGAGGCGCTGGCCCGGTGGGCCTTCGGGGAGCTCGGACTCTTCCGGCTCGAGCTGGGGCACCGGGTCAACAACCCGGCGTCCTGCCGAGTGGCGCGGGCCGCCGGGTTCGTGGCGGAGGGCCTGCAGCGGCAGAAGCTCGCGTACGAGGGAGTCCGTTACGACGTCGAGCTGCACGCCCGACTGGCATCCGATCTCCCTGTGGCGGCATCCGGGGGTTTCCCCAGTCCTACTAGCCCCGGAAAGCCCCCATAAAGATGCGCGACACCCTGCATTGGGGTGTATTTGGGCCTAAGTGAGACTCAGGCCTGAAAGGGAGGCTCTCCATGCGTGGAGCCACGCACGCCAAGTGGGCCGCATGCGCGGTGACCGTCGCACTCGCGGCGACCGCCTGCGGTGGAGGCGGGGACAGCGGCGGTGGCGGCGACGGCTCCGGGATCGTGGGCTCCTCCTGGGGTGATCCGCAGAACCCGCTGGAGCCCGCCAACACCAATGAGGTGCAGGGCGGCAAGGTTCTCGACATGATCTTCCGGGGTCTCATGCGGTACGACCCGAAGACCGGCGAGGCCAAGAACATGGTCGCTGAAAAGATCGACACATCGGACTCGCAGAACTTCACCGTGAAGATCAAAAGCGGGTGGAAGTTCAGCAACGGCGAGGCGGTCACCGCGAAGTCCTTCGTCGACGCCTGGAATTACGGCGCCCACATGAAGAACAACCAGAAGAACGCCTACTTCTTCGGCTATATCGAGGGCTACGACAAGGTCCACCCGGAGAAGGGTGACGCCAGTGCCGACACGCTCTCCGGGCTGAAGGTCGTCGACGACACCACCTTCACCGTCAAGCTCACGCAGAAGTTCTCCACCTGGCCCAAGACCCTCGGCTATCCGGCGTTCGCGCCGCTGCCCAAGGCGTTCTACGACGACCACGACGCCTGGCTCTCCAAGCCCGTCGGCAATGGTCCCTACACCGTGGATTCGTACGCCAAGGGATCCAAGATGTCCCTGCGGAAATGGGACGGGTACAGCGGCGAGGACAAGGCGCAGAACGGCGGGGTTGACCTCAAGGTCTACACCGACAACAACACCGCCTATACGGACCTGATGGCGGGCAACCTCGACCTCGTCGACGACGTTCCGGCCTCGCAGCTCAAGAACGCCAAGAGCGATCTGGGTGACCGCTACATCAACACCCCCGCGGGCATCATCCAGACGCTCGCCTTCCCGTTCTACGACAGCAAGTGGTCGAAGGCCGGAATGGAGAAGGTCCGGCAGGGACTCTCCATGGCGATCAAC
Source organism: Streptomyces rectiviolaceus (assembly GCF_039533825.1). Classification (NCBI taxonomy): domain Bacteria; kingdom Bacillati; phylum Actinomycetota; class Actinomycetes; order Kitasatosporales; family Streptomycetaceae; genus Streptomyces; species Streptomyces rectiviolaceus. The sequence continues at coordinate 10,157 of NZ_BAAAUG010000043.1, read as the reverse complement.
CGTGAGCAGATCACGGACACGATCTTCCAGAAGACCCGCACCCCGGCCACCGACTGGACCTCCCCCGTGCTCGGCGAGGCCGGTGGCTACAAGTCCGGGCTCTGTGGCGACCCCTGCAAGTACGACGCGGACAAGGCGAAGAAGCTGATCGCGGACGGCGGCGGCATTCCCGGCGGCACGCTGAAGATCACGTACAACGCGGACACCGGCTCGCACAAGGAATGGGTCGACGCCGTCTGCAACTCCATCAACAAGGCCCTGGGCAATGACAAGTCCTGCGTCGGAAATCCGGTCGGCACCTTCGCCGATTTCCGCAGCCAGGCATCCCAGCAGAAGCTGGACGGCGCCTGGCGCGCGGGCTGGCAGATGGACTACCCGCTGATCCAGAACTTCCTGCAGCCGCTGTACTACACGGACGCCCCGTCCAACGACGGAAAGTGGTCCGACGAGAAATTCGACAAGCTCGTCGACCAGGCCAACGCCGAGACCGACACCGCGAAGGCCGTATCCACCTTCCAGGACGCCGAGAAGGTGCTCGCCGAGCAGATGGCGGTCATTCCGCTCTGGTACCAGAACGGCAGCGCCGGCTACTCGGACAAGGTCTCCGACGTGGCGCTGAACCAGTTCAGCGTCCCGGTCTACAACGAGATCAAGGTCAGCTGAGGCCCAGGGAGCGGTCGCCCGGCGCAGCTCGCCGGGTGACCGCTCCCATTACTTCCGGAGCCCTTCATGGGACGTTATGTGATCCGGCGTCTGCTGCAGATGATCCCGGTCTTCTTCGGCGCCACGCTGCTGATCTTCCTGATGGTGAACGTGATGGGCGATCCCATCGCGGGCCTGTGCGGGGACCGAAAGTGCGACCCCGCCACAGCCGCCCAGCTGAAGAAGGAATTCGGCCTCGATAAGCCCGTGTGGCAGCAGTACGCGACCTACATGGGCAATGTCTTCACCGGCGACTTCGGTACCGCCTTCAACGGGCAGAAGGTCACCGAACTGATGGCGACGGCCTTCCCGCTCACGATCCGTCTGACGCTCGTCGCGATCGTCTTCGAGATCGTCATCGGAATCTCGCTGGGTGTGGTGACCGGACTGCGACGCGGGCGGCCCATCGACACCGTCGTCCTGCTCCTGACGCTCGTCGTGATCGCCATCCCCACCTTCGTCACCGGCCTGCTGCTCCAGCTGCTGCTCGGTGTCGAATGGGGGATCATGAAGCCCTCCGTGTCGTCGGAGGCTCCCCTCAACGAACTCATCGTGCCGGGGCTCGTGCTCGCCTCGGTGTCCCTGGCGTACGTCACCCGGCTCACCCGGACCTCCATCGCCGAGAACCGCCGCGCGGACTACGTCCGCACGGCCATCGCGAAAGGGCTGCCCAGGCGCCGCGTCATCACCCGGCACCTGCTGCGCAATTCGCTCATCCCGGTGGTCACCTTCATCGGCACGGACATCGGCGCCCTGATGGGCGGCGCGATCGTCACCGAGCGGATCTTCAACATCCACGGCGTCGGCTTCCAGCTCTATCAGGGGATTCTCCGCCAGAGCACACAGACCGTCGTCGGCTTCGTGACCGTCCTCGTCCTGGTCTTCCTGGTGGCCAACCTGATCGTCGACCTGCTGTACGCCGTACTCGACCCGAGGATCCGTTATGCCTGAACCCCGAGAGCCAGACGGAGCCATCGCCCCGACCGGTGCGGGCGGCGCGATGGACCTCGCGGCCACCGAGGGGGCGACGCTGGACAAGACGACCCCGGGGGGCCCCGGAGGCACCGGGCCATCGGCCCCGGCCCGCAGCCTGTGGTCCGACGCCTGGCGCGAGCTGCGACGGAACCCGATCTTCATCATCTCGGGCCTCATCATTCTCTTTCTCGTCTTCATCTCTCTCTGGCCGTCCGTGATCGCCTCCGGCAATCCGCTCGACTGCGACCTCGCCAACGCCCAGAAGAGCTCCACGTCCGGTCATCCCTTCGGCTTCGACGGCCAGGGCTGCGACGTCTACACGAGGACCGTGTACGGGGCCCGCGCCTCGGTCACCGTCGGCGTCTGCGCCACGCTCGGTGTCGCGATCCTGGGCAGTGTGCTCGGCGGGCTCGCGGGGTTCTTCGGCGGGTTCTGGGACGCGATCCTCTCCCGGATCACCGACGTCTTCTTCGCCATCCCCGTCGTGCTCGGGGGCCTGGTGCTCCTGTCGGTCGTCACCAGCAACACCGTCTGGCCGGTGATCGGCTTCATGGTCCTGCTCGGCTGGCCGCAGCTCTCGCGCATCGCCCGCGGATCCGTGATCACCGCCAAGCAGAACGACTACGTCCAGGCGGCGCGGGCGCTCGGCGCCTCCAACTCGCGGATGCTGCTGAGGCACATCGCGCCGAACGCCGTCGCCCCGGTGATCGTGGTCGCCACCATCGCCCTCGGCACGTACATCGCCCTGGAAGCGACCCTCTCGTACCTCGGTGTCGGTCTGAAGCCGCCGACCGTGAGCTGGGGCATCGACATCTCGGCCGCCTCCCAGTACATCCGCAACGCCCCGCACATGCTGCTCTGGCCCGCCGGCGCGCTCGCGATCACCGTGCTCGCGTTCATCATGCTCGGCGACGCGGTGCGCGACGCCCTCGACCCCAAGCTGAGGTAGCCGCCCATGTTGCTCGAAGTGCGCGACCTGCACGTGGAGTTCAGGACCAGGGACGGTGTCGCCAAGGCCGTCAACGGCGTCGACTACACCGTCAGCGAGGGCGAGACGCTCGCCGTGCTCGGCGAGTCCGGGTCCGGCAAGTCCGTGACCGCGCAGGCCATCATGGGCATCCTCGACGTGCCGCCCGGCAAGATCACCGGGGGAGAGATCCTCTTCAAGGGCCAGGACCTCCTGAAGCTCAAGGAGGAGGAGCGGCGCAGGACGCGCGGCGCCGGAATGGCGATGATCTTCCAGGACGCCCTGTCGTCCCTCAACCCGGTGGTCAGCGTCGGCCAGCAGCTCGGTGAGATGTACGTCGTCCACCAGGGGATGTCCCGCAAGGACGCCAAGGCCAAGGCGATCGAGCTGATGGACCGGGTGCGTATCCCGGCCGCGAAGGAACGCGTCGGGCAGTACCCGCACCAGTTCAGCGGCGGCATGCGCCAGCGCATCATGATCGCCATGGCGATGGCGCTCGAACCCTCGCTGATCATCGCCGACGAACCGACCACGGCCCTGGACGTGACCGTCCAGGCCCAGGTGATGGAGCTCCTCGCCGAACTCCAGCGCGAGCTGCACATGGGTCTGATCCTCATCACCCACGACCTGGGCGTCGTGGCGGACGTCGCCGACAACATCGCCGTCATGTACGCGGGCCGCATCGTCGAGAAGGCCCCCGTCCACGAGATCTACAAGGCCCCCGCGCACCCGTACACCCGGGGCCTCCTGGAATCCATCCCGCGCCTGGACCAGAAGGGCCAGGAGCTCTACGCGATCAAGGGCCTGCCGCCCAACCTCATGAACATCCCGCCCGGCTGCGCCTTCAACCCCCGCTGCCCGATGGCACAGGACGTCTGCAGGACCGATGTACCGCCGCTCTACGAAGTGGCCTACGAAGGCCTGGCCGCCGATCGCAGGAGCGCCTGCCACTTCTGGAAGGAGACGCTCCATGCCTCGTGGTGAGCACATCAGCAAGAAGCAGCTCGAGGACTCGGGCGAGACCGCACGGCAGCTGATGCACAAGGCGCGAGGAGAGCACGACTTCGCCGCTCACGGCTCGGCGTCGGGCCGTGAGCCGATCCTCCAGGTGCGCGGTCTGGTCAAGCACTACCCCCTCACCCAGGGCATCGTCATCCGCAAGCAGATCGGCGCGGTCAAGGCCGTCGACGGCGTCGACTTCGACCTCGGCCAGGGCGAGACGCTCGGCATCGTGGGGGAGTCCGGCTGCGGCAAGTCGACGGTCGCCAAGATGCTGGTGAACCTGGAGCGGCCGACGGCGGGCGAGATCCGCTACAAGGGCGAGGACATCAGCAAGCTGTCCGGGCGCGCGCTGAAGGCGGTGCGCCGCAACATCCAGATGGTCTTCCAGGACCCGTACACGTCGCTGAATCCCCGTATGACGGTCGGCGACATCATCGGTGAGCCGTACGAGATCCATCCGGAGGTCGCGCCCAAGGGCTCGCGGCGGCAGAAGGTGCGGGAGCTGCTGGACGTGGTCGGGCTGAACCCCGAATACATCAACCGCTATCCGCACCAGTTCTCCGGCGGACAGCGCCAACGGATCGGAATCGCGCGGGGATTGGCGCTGCGGCCCGAGATCATCGTGGCGGACGAGCCGGTCTCGGCGCTGGACGTATCGGTCCAGGCGCAGGTGGTGAATCTCCTGGACCAGCTGCAGAACGACTTCGATCTGTCGTACGTGTTCATCGCGCACGACCTGTCGATCGTGCGGCACATCTCGGACCGGGTGGGTGTGATGTACCTGGGCCGGATCGTGGAGATCGGCTCCGAGGACGAGATCTACGAGCATCCGACGCATCCGTACACGCAGGCGCTGCTCTCGGCTGTGCCGGTGCCTGATCCCGAGGCGCGGGAGCATCGGGAGCGGATCATTCTGAGCGGGGATGTGCCGTCGCCCGCGAATCCGCCGTCCGGCTGCCGCTTTCGCACGCGGTGCTGGAAGGCACGGGAGCGGTGCGCTCTGGAGGTGCCGGCGCTGGCCGTTCCGGCGGAGTTCCGGGGTGTCGAGGGGCCCGCGGCGCATGACTCCGCGTGCCACTTCGCGGAGGAGAAGCAGGTGGTGCCGTAGGGGCGGACCTGCTCCGCCCCAGACCCCGTACAAGATGTCCTCAAACGCCGGAGGGGCTGAATCTTTCAGCCGTCCGGCGTTTGAGGACGCTCCGGCGCAGCCGGTTTTCGGGAAGGGGCGGGGTTGGGGAAAATGCCTTAACACGCGGGCAATCGCACCGTCGCGCCGGCGATATACGCCCCCGGCAGGCTTACGAACGTACGGCCGTGCGGGTGCCGTAGACCGGCCGGGGTTCGCCATGTCGCCCCGGCCGGTCGCCGTATCCCTAGGCCCGGTTGAGACCCAGCGACCGCTTCAGGAAGTCCACCTGAAGCAGCAGCAAGTTCTCCGCCACCTGTTCCTGCGGAGTCATGTGCGTCACCCCGGACAGCGGGAGCACCTCATGCGGGCGCCCCGCGGCCAGCAGGGCCGAGGAGAGGCGCAACGCGTGCGCCACCACCACGTTGTCGTCCGCGAGGCCGTGCACGATCATCAGCGGCCGGTGCGGGACCTCCGGGGCCACAAGCCCCTCCTCCGTGACGAGGGAGCTCAGGGCGTACGGCGCCGGGTCCTCCGCGGGGTTCCCCAGGTACCGCTCCGTGTAGTGCGTGTCGTACAGCCGCCAGTCCGTCACCGGCGCCCCCGCCACCCCGGCGTGGAAGACATCGGGGCGGCGAAGGACCGCGAGCCCCGCGAGGTAACCGCCGTAGGACCAGCCGCGGATGGCGACCCGCTCCAGGTCGAGGGGGAAGGTGGCGGCGAGGCCCTGCAGCGCGTCCACCTGGTCGTCCAGGGTGAGCGTGAAGTCGCGGCGGATCTCCTTCTCCCAGGCGGGGGAGCGGCCCGGAGTGCCACGGCCGTCCGCGACGATCACCGCGAAACCCTGGTCGGCGAACCACTGGGACGTGAGGTACGGATTGTGGGCCGCGAGGACCCGCTGGCCGTGCGGGCCGCCGTACGGATCGAGGAGCACGGGCAGCGGGCCCGAACCCTCCTCGTAGTCCGTGGGGAGCAGGACGGCGCATGGGATCTTGCGTGCGCCCCCTTCGGTGAGAGTCACGCGCGGCGTGAGCCCCGGATGGTGCGCGTATGAGGCGACGGTCGCCACCTGCTTGCCGTCGCGCAGTACCTGGACGCTGGAGCCCGGCTGGTCAAGGGTGGCCGACACGAGGACCGTGAGGCCGCCCGCGCGGACCGCCGAGTGCACCCCGGCGACGGTGGACACGCGCTCGACGCCCAGTTCGTTGACGCGGTAGACGTGCACCTCGCCGGTCTCCGGGACCGCGGCCGCCTCGCCCGCCGACGCCGAGATCAGCACGTCGTCGTCCGCCACGTCGAGCACCGCGCGGACGTGCAACTGCGGACCCGTCAGCGGGCGTTCACCCACCGCGAGGACCCGCGCGCCGCCCTCGTCCACGATCCGCACCAGGCGTCCGCTGGGGGACCACGACGGGGCGCCGGGGAAGAGCTCGAGCCACTGCGGGTCCTCTTCCGCGTGCACCATGCGGGTCGAGCCGTCGTCCGGGTCCACCGCCAGGTAGAGCTGGCTGAGCTGGTCCCTGGACTGGACGAGGAGCAGCGGCGCACCGGCCGACGACCAGTGCACCCGCGCCAGGTACGGATAGCGGGCGCGATCCCACATCACCTCGGTGCGCTCGCCGTCCAGGGTCACGACGAAGAGGCGTACGTCCGCGTTGGCCGTGCCCGCCGCCGGGTACGCGACCCGCGCGGGCTCCGTCTCCGGGTGCGCGGGGTCGGCGATCCACCAGCGCCGCACGGGGGCGTCGTCGGCGCGTGCGACCAGGAGCCGGTCCGATCCCGGCGACCACCAGAAGCCCCGCGAACGGCTCATCTCCTCGGCCGCGATGAACTCCGCGAGGCCGTACGTCACGGTCGCCTTCTCGGCGGAGTCCGGCTCCGGCGCCGCAAGGGCCCGCTCGCCCTCGCCGTCGGCGCAGTCGTCGAGCAGGGCGCCCCCGGCGACGTACGCGATGTG